>CADEFG010000229.1 GCA_902826505.1 uncultured Acidobacteriota bacterium | reverse complement strand
GCCGTTTTTTAGCTCTTTCCAAAGCCTTGGAGGAAATATCAAGAACGGTTAAATTTTCAAAGCCTTCGTCGAGCAGAAAATCAACGAGGCGGCTGTCTCCGCCGCCCACGTCAATAATTTTCGCCGACTTCGGCAATTTGAAGCTGTGAATAAAATCTAAAGAAGTTTGCGGGATAGCTTGCGTCCAGCTTACTTCGTCCGGCTGTTTGGTTTGATAAACCGTGTCCCAATGATTTTTCGTTTCCTTTTTCATAATGGTTTTTATGCCTCCACGATCAATTTTCCACGCAGCATATTCATTCCGCAAGCGAACGTAAATTCTCCCGTTTTTTCGGGCGTAAATTCAATCGGTGTGGTTTTGAAAGCCGGTAAATCCCGCGCAATTCCGAAATCTCCGAAAACGACCTGTTCGCTGCACGAAGAAGTTTCGTCGCGGTAAAAATTCAACCGGACGGGAATATCTTTTTTGACGACAATCACATCGGGCGAATATCCGCCTTTGACCGTCACTTTTATTTCCTGCACGCCCGACTCCGATGTTTCGGCGGAAACTTTTTCGCGTTCACCGAAAAAATACCAGAGCGTTAAAGCAATCAAGCCAACGCCGCCAATTATAACTATAATTTCCATCGTGTCCATAAATTCCCAACCTCCTTGTTAATTTGCTTTCGGCGCGCCGAATGAGCGCAAACGCAAACTGTTCGCCACCACCGAAACGCTCGAAAGACTCATCGCCGCCGAAGCGATAATCGGCGCGAGCAACCAGCCCGTCAACGGATACAAAAGCCCTGCTGCAATCGGAATCCCGATAACATTGTAAATAAACGCCCAGAACAGATTCTGCTTGACCGAACGAATCGTTGCTTTCGATAGAGCAATCGCCGTGACCACGCCGCGCAAATCACCTTTTATCAATGTAATGTCGCTGGCTTCAATGGCAACATCCGTTCCCGTGCCGATAGCGATGCCGACATCGGCTTGCGCGAGTGCCGGAGCATCGTTAATGCCGTCACCGACCATTCCGACGATTTTTCTTTCGGCTTGCAGACGTTTGATTTCGCCTGATTTTCCTTCGGGCAGAACTTCTGCTAAAACTCTTTTTATTCCAACCTGAGCGGCGACTGCTTCCGCCGTCCGTTTATTGTCGCCGGTCATCATTACCACTTCAAGACCGAGATTTTGTAGTGCTTGAATCGCTTCTTTCGATTCGGGTTTGATGGTGTCGGCAACGGCGACAATTCCGGCAAATTTCCCATCAATTGCCGCAAACATCGGCGTTTTTCCTTCGCCCGCTAATTTTTCAACCGTATTGTCCGCGTCGTTCAATTCAATTTTCCGCTCATTCATCAATCGCAGATTGCCTAGCAGTAAATCTTTTCCCGAAACTTTTGCTTCGATGCCGCGACCTTCGAGCGCGTTGAAATTCTCGACTTTTTCAAATGCTAAATTCCGCGTTTCCGCGCCGCGCACGATTGCCGCCGCCAGCGGATGTTCGCTTTGCTTTTCAGCAGAGGCGACGATTTTCAGAAAATCATTTTCGCTCCAACCGCTTGAAGAGATGACATCGGTTAATTCCGGCTCGCCTTTGGTAATCGTCCCTGTTTTATCCAAAACAATCGTATTTAATTTATGCGCCGTTTCCAGAGAGTCACCGCCCTTGATCAAAATGCCGTTTTCCGCGCCGCGCCCCGTGCCGACCATAATTGCGGTTGGCGTTGCCAAGCCCAAAGTACACGGACAAGCAATAATCAGCACCGATACGAAATTAACAAGTGCCATCGTAAAACGCACTTCGGGCGACGCGGCGACAAACCAAATTACGAATGTCGCAATCGCAATCGAAATGACAATCGGCGTAAAAATGCCGCTAATCGTATCAGCCAATTTTGCAATCGGCGGTTTCGAGCCTTGCGCGTCCTGCACGAGCTTGACGATTTGTTGCAAAGCCGTATCTTTTCCGACTTTGGTAGCTTTGAAGGAAAATGCTCCAGTTTTGTTGATCGTTGCACCGAAAATTTCATCGCCCGTTTTCTTTTCAACCGGAATTGATTCGCCCGTCAACATTGATTCGTCAATGGCGGACAAGCCTTCAACCAAAATGCCGTCAACCGGAATTTTTTCGCCGGGACGAACCATTACAATATCGCCGGGAACAACTTCTTCGGTTTCGATTTCAATCTCTTTGCCATCGCGGATAACCCGGGCGGTTTTTGCTTGCAAACCAACGAGTTTTTTAATTGCCGCGCCGGTTTGACCTTTTGCTCTCGCTTCAAGCATTTTGCCCAAAAGAATTAAAGCGATAATCACGCTCGCCGCCTCAAAATAAACCGGCACGCTTAGATGTGCGGGCATATCGTTCATTCCCGGCATTGAACCGTGGGTTGCCGACATAAAAAATGACGGAAAAACGGTTGCCGCAACCGAATAAATAAAAGCTGTCCCTGTGCCGACGGCGATCAGCGTGTTCATATCCGCCGCCCGATGACGGAAAGCCGCCCACGCCCCGCGATAAAATTGCGCTCCGCAGTAGAAAACGACCGGAACTGTTAAAATTAGCTGAAGCCAATTGACACCCGCAAAATTCAAAATCTCAATCGAGCCGTGCGACATCGCAATCACTAAAACAGGAAGCGACAAAATAGCGGCGATCCAAAACTTGCGTTTGAGTTCCGCATATTCTTCGGCGTGAGCGTGTTCGAGTGAATCTTCCGCATCTTCGGCATTCCCCGAAACTTCGCGCACTTTATATCCGAAATCTTCAATCGAGGCGCGAATCTGTTTTAAATCGGCGTTGTTCGGCAGATATTCAACCGAAACTTTCATCGTCGCCAAATTAAAATTCGCCTTGGTTACGCCGCGCTGTTTTGATAAATGATTTTCAAGTTGTGTGCCTGAACCCGAAGGACGCGCCGAATCATCCACGACAAATTCTGCTGTTGCCGTTCCCGCCGTGTCGTAACCCGTATCTTTAACGGTTTTGATTAATTCAGCGACATTAGTTTTTTCGGGATTGTAATTGACAGTTGCTTTCGCCGTCGCAAAATTGACCGAACAGGCATCAACGCCCGACTGCCATTTCAACTGCTTTTCGATGCGGTTGGCACACGCCGCGCAGGTCATTCCCGTAATCGGCAAATCAACTCGCTGACCTGTTCCGTTCGACAGCGAATGATCGTTGTGCGAGCCGTCCGTTGCCTGTTTCGTCGTCAAACCTTTGTTTGCTCCATTAGTGGTATTTTCCGCCATTATTTCTTGCTGTTTGATAAACTTATCCGGCGCGGCATCGAATTTTTCTTTGCACGACGGCGAGCAGAAATAATAAGTTTCGCCCTTAAATTCGCTCTGTCCGGCGGCGGTATCAGGATTTATTTCCATCCCGCAGACCGGATCAATCGTTTTTGTCGTAGTCATAACTTTACCCCTTGCCATCATCCGTTTCCGCCAAAATGGTTTCCCGACGGAAACGGAGTTGATTGCGTGTATCTTCGATTTTTACACGGCTGAATAACCTGCGCGGTCAAGCGCGTCCACAATTTCATCACGCGAAACCGTTTCGCTGTGTTCAACTTTGACTTGTTTGGTCGGAACATCAACCTCCACTTCGCCGACACCTTCCAAATTTCCCAAAGCCTTCTTGATTGAACTCGCACAGCCGCCGCAGACAATTTCCGGGGCAGTTACAGTTGTCGTTGTTTGATTGTTTGTTGTTTCGTTCATTTTCCTTTTACTCCTTGTTATCTTTATCGTTTGACCCGTGCCGCAACATCCGCACGATTTATCGAAATTCGCGCTTTCCGTATTTCGCGGCAAAACTTTTAACCCTTCCCGTGTAGGGTATTTTATCAGATTCTTTACCATAATTTCTTTCTCAAAAATCCGTTTATCGAATCACATTTTAAAGTATAAACCCTGTAGTCGAGTGTAGAGTCAAGCAATTTTTTCAAAAATCTCAAACTTTTTTCAAATGCCGCTTCTTCGCTTATTTTTCGGCGGAATTTTAGAAGAATTAGACGGCGAAGTTTCCATTTCCGTCGCTTCGATCAAGCCGCAAATATGTCCGGGCGCACGTCCGACCTCATCCCATTCTTCAAGCGTGTTTGCCAATTCCTTGCGATAACGCTGCATTTCTTTAATTTTTTCTTCGACTTCTTTGAGTCGTCGCCGGACAATTTCGCGCACATCATCACACGGACTTGCGCCGCTCTGGGCATCGTGGATGATTTTCTTGATTTCTTCGAGCGAAAATCCGAGCGTCTGCGCCTTTTTGATAAATGCGAGGCGTTCCAAAATGCCTTCGTCATAAAGCCGATAACCGCTCTGCGAACGCATCGGCTTTCCTAAAAGTCCGCTCCGCTCATAAAATCTGAGAGCTTCGATACCGATGCCCGATTCATGTGATACTTCACCGATTTTCATCGAAGTTCTTGCTAAACCCGTATATCCGAAATCAATTTGTTTTCTTGCCGTTTTCATATTTCCCGCTAGAGCTTTTCCAATTTGCGCGAGAGATGCCGATAAAATCGAAACACCTTTCGCGCATTTTTATTTATTCTGACACTTTTTCCATTGTTTTACCGCAACAGCAGCGCGGCTGTTCTTGTCCTTTGCAATTCTCCGGCGCACCTTTAGTTACGGTGATTTCACAACCGCAATTTGCGTCCGGGCAGCGATAGACTTCGCCTTTTCGTAATGCCATGTTCTTTACTCCTTAACAAATATTATAGCCTGAATATAGGCTACAAGAGAATCATAAACTCTGTAGTCGTGTGTAGAGTCAAGTAATCAGGAGACGTTTTCGGGGTTTTCAAAACTATAAAAAGATTCTAGCCCGGAATATTCGTGGATTATTTGGTAATTTTGCTATTGTTTTGGCTCACTTTAGGCTTGGTGTAGGATATAAGGAAACTTAAATTGTAGATAAAATATATGTGTGCATTTTGGGCAGATAACAATCAAAAAAGTGAAAATTTAGTGCAAGCTCTTTTAGAGCCGGTTAAAAATCAATTTGTTCCCGACGGCAAAGGCGGAGTCGCCGGAATGAATTTTGGAGCTTATGATGAATTTTTGTCGGCAATCGAGTCCTACATTAACTTACACCCGGAAATTCCTGTTTCTCAAAGATTCCAATTATTGAGCAGTGCAGTGTGGGCGGCGGCAAAGGCAGAGAAGTTGGACACGAAAAATCTGCTTGATTTTGTCAAAACCGAAGAAAGCCAGTATCTCAGCCAACCGAAGGAAAATTACGAATTCGTCAGCAGTCTTTCGGTTAAATATTTTAAGGGAATGAGTAGAAGCAATTTGAAACCGCCAATCAGATTTGCCGAAAGAATTCCTAAAAAATATGATTTTAACCCGATCTTAAAACCATTCGACTATATCGAAGTCAAAGAAATTCCTGAAAACTACACATTCTTTCGGATACCCGTCAAAGCCAGAAATCCGTATGAAGCCTATCGTTTGGGAATTGATAGCATTGATTTACTGCGGGCGATTTGGAATTGGTATTTCAAGCCGACAGAATATATCTTTAATTCGGATCAATCCCGAAAACCGTTAAATTTTATAACTCTCGGACCATTTCACACGATTCTCAAACCGGATGGAAAACTATTCACGGATTTTTGGTATGAAACGGAATTTCAGGAATCGGCGTTGGAGATAAGGAAAGATTGGGGAAAATTGAATTTATTTGAAAGAAAAACGCGCAGGCATTTTGCCAGACATCCATATAAAACGGACATTGAAAATGCTCTGCGACGGATGACGCAGGCTTTGGATCACAAAGACAAAGACGTTTCATTTCTGAAGTTATGGCAGGTTTTGGAAAAATTAACCGCGACCAATAACGCCAATTACGACCAGCTAATCAAGAGAGTCTCTTTTCTTTATGAAGATGTTGAACTGACCAAGGGTGTCTTAAATCATCTGAGGCTTCACAGAAATTCGTCCGTTCACGACGGAAAAGGAAGCGACCGGATTGAAAAGTATCTCTATCAACTTAAAAGATACGTCCAACGAGTTTTAAGTTTTCATATTAACAATCCATTCAAAGTGAACAAATTGTCGGATGCAGTCGCGTTTCTTGATTTGCCGACGGATAGCACTATTTTGACCGATAGATTTAAACAAATTAAGCAAGCACTAAAATTTAGAAAAGTTTGAGGGAAATAGGAGGAAGGAAAATAAATTCAATATTTGTAGAAAGATGTCCCGGCAACCCGACTACAATGGCTGACAACACCGCTCCAATAACAAAATTGTAGTCTGATGCAGCTATCCTGAAGTATTGCAAACCCGAATAAATCAGAAACGCGAAGATAAACCACACAAGTAACGTCAGGAGGATTTTAACCAGCCAAACCATATAACCTTGTGTCCACATTGAAATTTCTTTACTTTCTTTCATAATATTCTTGTCTCACGATTATTCGGCTTCGGCAGTTGCAAGTTTATCTTTTCGCACGGCTGTCGAATTATTATCAAAAAGCCCGATAACCATTTGGTTTTTGGACAAGTCATTTGGAAAGGCTAATACGTTGCCTTTTTCGCCGGAATGTTTCAGCAAACGCTTCATTTCCTGCTCGGCACGGTAATTAACATCTTCCATAAAAATATGTGAAAATTCGCCGTTGCGCCCGATGCTGTATAGATTTTCAATGCCCGTGCCGTCCATCAATGCACGGCGTTCGGCTTCGTATTCGCGTAAAAAAACCGGATAGGCAATAGGCGTTTTCATCACGCGGCAGCCGAGATACCGTGAGCGGACATCTGGAATAATCGCCTTCAAATTCTTCACGCACATTTCGCCTAACGCTTCATCGTCCATCTGCCAGAATTCATCGCCTTTTTCGCAGCCAATATCAACCGTAATAATGGTTTTTCCCACCGGAGCAAGCCACGGCATCGAAAGCGTGGTTTCGGTCAGGCGGAAAAACGGAAATTCGCTTTCGGGTGTCCAGGTGACGACATCGGGTAGCAGTCCGCGTCCTTCAAGTCGCAGATTGACGAAAATCATCGGGCGGTAACGAAAGCGCGATAGGTGTTGAAGTTTGTCAGTTCCTTCGACGATTTTTCCCAAAATATTTACCGGAGCAGTGCTGATAACGGCTGATGCTTCCTGAATCTTTCCACCAACCCGCACACCGACGGCTTTTCCGTATTCGACCAAAATTTTCTCAACAGGCGATTCGAGCCGGATTGCACCGTCCAATCCTTCGGCTAATTTCTGACATAGAGTTCCGATGCCGCCTATCGGATAGACGTGATAGACGCTCGGTTTTTCGGGCAATTCACGGCTGTAACCGCACGAAACGGCGCGGCGCGTCAGCCGCGAAGCAATCTTTAACAAAAGTGTGCGTCCGATGCCGTTGGAAATTCCGTCGCCGACTGCCGAAGATAAATCTTCGGCTTTTGCTCCCGACCACGCTTCGGTCAAAGGAATTGCCACTTCATCAGCCAAAGCCGTGCCGTATGCCGCCCGAAACCAATCCGCCGCCGTTTCCGTTTGATTCTGACTCATCAAACCTTTGAATTTGGCGGCGATTCCGCTCAAACTCATTCGAGGAACGCGCATCAGACCAAATGGGTGAGAATAGCTTTTGCCGCCGAGCCAAACCGTTTCAGCATAATGCTTGACGGTTCGACA
>CADEFG010000228.1 GCA_902826505.1 uncultured Acidobacteriota bacterium | reverse complement strand
TGAATGGCTCGCACGGTGGCAACTGTCGCCGACGGAGCCGCCGCCGTACAAGTTCCGCCCGCGACGGGATTATCAAGCGTCGTATTGGTAACCGTACAAGTTTCCTGATACGGCGCGTTTTGACCTAAGAACAATTCGATCGCGCCGACCGGAATCTGCTCATGATAAATTCCGTAACCGGTGCGGATCGATGTTTTTCCTTTTTTGAAAGGATCCCAGGCAATCCCGAATCGCGGGGCAAAATCTGTTTTCGAGCTTTTATAGACATGCTCGCCCCACGGCGAAACGATCGGCGTACAGTTAAAGCTCGCCGGACCGGTTGTATAATTTTGGGCATTGGCGATCAATCCGTTACACCAATTTCCGCCGACCCGCGCCGCCGCACCGGTCACTTGCGGGGCTTGCGCCGGATTCCATAAACTCGGAATGAAGTTTGTTAATTTCCCGTTTTTATCGATCGGTGAACCGAAGAACGAATATCTGACACCGATATAAACGGAAAGATTCGAACGCAGCTTCCATTCGTCCTGCACGAACGCTTCCAGCGCTTTCTGCCGAAAATCAGCCGTCAGGTCAAATTTATTCTGCGTAAAAGTCACGATGTTGCCCTGTAAAAAGTTTGCCCATCGCTGAAAAGTCGGATTTAACCCGGTGTTGGCGACGCCCGGTGCGAGCACGCTGCCGTTGGCAAGACTGTTGTTAAAAGTTCCGAACGAACCTTGCGCGGTGCCGCCTAATGCATTTTCATTCTTGCGATATTGCGAATACGTCGCGCCGAACTTCAATTCATGACTTCCGAATTTCCAACCGACATTTCCGTAAAGATTTCTCTTCCACGAAAAATTGTCGTAGTTGCTGAAACCGGTCAGCGAATTAAAGCCCGTGACCGCCAAAATCGGCACGACGTCGCGGGTATTCGGATACGGCAACCGGACATTGATCGGCGAAACGTCCTTGTTGAGCAAGCCGGTCGTTTCCGTAAAGATCGCCCCGTAGCCATAGTTAAAACCGATCTGAAAATTGACGCTCGGATTGACGATATAAGTCGTCTGGAAAGAATGCGTTCTGCCCGGAGAATTGGATTCCATCGTGTTGACGAACGGAATGCCCGACCGTGTGCCGATCGAACCGTCCGCGTCATTGGTCGGGATTTTATCTCTGCCGTAGCGGTAAAAAGCGCTCCAGCTATCCGAAAAATTATGATCGATCTTGAGAATCTCCTGTTGAAATTTAGCCACATTCAAAGTCGGATAATCAAGCGCAAAGGTTGTCGGATTGGTCGGATTCGGAACATTGTTCCAAATAAAATTGATATATTGCTGCGCGACACTGCTGATCGGCACGCGGCTGCTCAAAGGCGTGCCGGCAGGCAGCACGTTTTCCGGCAGACAGGTCGCCGTCGTTGCCCGCAAACAAATATTGACCGGGAAAATGCCCTGTTTCAAATTGGCGTTCGGAACGATCGAAGAAAGCGTCGGATAGCGCGTATCGCGGCGTTGTTCTTCGGAGAAAAAGAAAAACGTCCGGCTCCAGCGCCCAACCTGACTGTCGCCGGCATCACGCTCGCCGAATTTCAGAAAAAAGACCGGACCGCCGATCGTGAACCCGTAATTGTTGTATCTGAAGGGTCGACGTTTGATCTTGCCGTTTGAATCTCTGCCCAAAGAGTTCGCCAGCGAAGCGGTTCGGTTCGTATTGAAATCATTGGCGTTCAAAGCTTCGTTGCGGATAAACTCAAAGGCGCTTCCGTGGAAAGCCTTTTCACCCGAACGCGTCACGACATTTACCTGCCCGCCGCCGCTGCGCCCGGATTCCGCCGGGTAAAGGCTTCTTAAAACCTTGAATTCACCGATCGAATCAACGCTCGGATACGACTGGATGGTCAGATTTGAACCGCGATCGGTAATGTCCGCGCCGTCCACCGTAAATGTATTTTGCGTGCTCCGCGCACCGTTGACCGAGATCAATGTGCGGTTGACGACCTGCGTTTCGGGGTTATTGGTGCCCGTGAAAACCAGATCATCAAGATCGCTCGAAACGCCCGGGGCAAGTGTCACAAGCTGGACGAAATTTCGATTGTTGATCGAAAGCTCGCGAACCTGATCGCCGTTGATCGTCGTATCCGAGGTCGGAGTCGATAAATTTACCGAAACCGAATCGGCTTCGACCGTCACGACTTCCGAAACGTTGCCGGCTTCAAGGACAATATCGACCGTCCGTCGCTGTCCGACGTCGAGTTTGATATTCGTATTGACGGCTTTTTTAAAGTTTGCCGACTCAACCGTGATTTGATAGAGACTGACCTGTAAATTCGGTGCGGAAAATTCACCATCATCATTGGTCGTCAGCGTTCTAACAACAATATTATCTTTTTGTGAATCGACAATTGTGACGGTCGCGCCGGGCACTACCGCGCCGGATGAGTCGCGGACAGTTCCGTTGATCGTTCCGGTAACTTCCTGCGCCAGTGCTGAAAAACTAAAACACAAAATCATCGCCGTAGCCATGATTACCAAACTTGCAGTCGAAAAGATTTGCCTTCTCATATTTTATTTTTTTTCTTTCCTTTACAAAGATTTTTTTAGAACTTAAAAAATTTCTAACCATCAGTTTTATTTAGGTTTTTGGAAATATCTCCAAATTTTCGTTATGGCAGAATTTACGGCAAAACACGAAAAAACTGATAAAACCGTTGATAATGTTAAATTTCTGAAAACTTTTGGGGAATCTATAAAAGGTTATAAACCTTAATGACCCATTTGTAAAGCAAAAACCGTGCACGACGGTTTCAAAAACCGACTAAATTTTTCCGGCACACATTTTCGATATTTTCAGGTTTCGGACGGTGCTTTTCTGTGACGAATTTCAGACTGTTTCCACGGTCGAAAATGAGTTCGCAATTTGCCGCCGCGACCCGAAAAGATTTCGCCCCGCCGGTTTATTTCATTAAACTATTTCAGACAAAAAAAAAGCCCGCGTCGTCAGCAATCCGGCGCGGGCTTTTTTAGAGAAAAGATTGATATTTAGAATGAATACCGCAGCGAGACCTGAATCGTGCGCGGGACATATTGCGTAGCGGTGCCGGTAATTCGTCCGAAACTGGCATTTGAAAGGTCATTGACCGGAAATCCCCATTGAACGTGATTAAAGGCATTGAACAAATCCGCCCGGACATAAATCAGATGTCCTTCGAACGGCAGCGGAAAACTTTTTGCAAAGGCAAGATCAATGTTTTTGACGCCGTCCGCATAAAACGTATTACGCCCAATTACACCATTTCCGAAATCCGCAATGGTCGCGGCGCGGAAAGCGCCTGCCGGAAGATTTGCCTGCGAAGTGTTCGGGTTGTCGATCGTACTGCCCAGAATTCGGGTGTCGATGATGACCGGTCGCGCTTCGGCAAAACCGTCAAAATTCAAATCCGTGCCGGCACCGTTAATGATCCCGAAAGGCGTTCCGTGCGCCCATTTAAAGACCATCGAAGCCTGCCAGCCGCCAAGAATCTGTCCGAAAACGTCCTTGCGTTTATCAAACCACGGAATCCGGTAGGTTCCGAACAAAGTAAAACGGTGCGGCGTGTGAAACCGCGAAAGACCGCGTGAAACTCTGGCATCGTTCCCGTTCTGGTTGCTGTCGCCCGCGCCGACAGCGGTCGCTTCGGAAGTCGTGTCAATCGATTTGCTGTAGGTATAAGCCGCCTGGAAATTCAAGCCGCTCGTCAGACGTTTTTGAAATTCGATCTGGAGCCCGTGATAATAACTCCAGGCATCGTTGCTGACCAGCGTGTTGGTCGTAAAATTGCCGTCCGGACGCCTTTCGTTCGTGCGCGGAACGCGAAAACTATATTCCAAAGCACCGAGCGGCACGGCAACCGGACATTGAGAATTGACGGCAACTCCGGTCAAACCGGTTCCGGCACACAAAAGGTTGGCTGCCGGACGCAAAACTTGTCCGCGCACGTCCGTGCGGCGCGGATCGGCGGCGGGCAGCGCGCCATAGCCGAGAGCCGTCGGCGTGTTGTTCGGATGAATGGCGACCAGCACGCCGTTGGTCGGATCATGAACCGGCAAATTGCCCAGAGAATATTTCAGCAAACCGATGCCGCGATTGCCCGTGTAGCTGACGCGAACGGCTGTTTTCCACGGAAGCTGTTTTTCAAAGGTCAGATTCCACTGCTGCGTGTAAGGCATTTCCAGATCGGGATTAACCAGCGCTTCGGCATGACGCGCGGTTTGCGGTCCCGGTGTAAAGACAAAACCGCCGGTCGGGTCGAGCAAATTCGTGCGGTTTAAGAATGACAGGAAGATCGCGTTCGGCGGATTGAGCCGGACGCTCGCGCCGCCCTGCGAAAAGATCGATTGAAAAAGTCGTCCGTGATAGATTCCGTAACCGCCGCGAACCGAAAATTCGCCTTTGCCGCCGAAGATCGATTTCAGCCAGCCGCTTTCAAAATTCGGACTGTAGGCAAATCCGATGCGCGGCTCGATATTATTGCTGTCGGCGCTGAAACCGTATTGAATGCGATCTTCTTTTTCGCTCGGCGCATTGACGTATTCATACCGTGCGCCGAGATTGAGCGTTAAATTCGGGCGGATTTTCCAGTTGTCCTCGATGTAAAAATTGCTTTCCGCAATTCGATTTTCGAGAAAAAACGGTCCGTAACCGATCTGAAAGGTCGAAATACAACCGTTGAGAAGCGAAGCGAAACCCGTTCCGTAATTTACGCTGTTGCAGGTCGCCGCAAAATTCCAGAAACCGCGTGAAAAATTATCGGCGAGATCGTCGAGCCGCTGAAAACGCAGATCGGTTCCGGCTTTGACAAAATGATTGTCGCCGAAAACTGCCGAGAGATTGTAAACGAACTGGTTGTCGGTTTGATAACGCTGGATCGGAAAGTTGCCCGCGTTGCCGATGATCGAACCGGAAACCGCCGCGCCCGCAAAACGCAGCACCGGCGTATCGTTGCCGTCGGCGATATTGACCAGCGTCGTTCGCAAACCAAGCCCGTAACGAAATTCGCCAACCAGATTGGGAGTAAAAATATGCGTCCAGGTCAGCCCGTAATTTTGCTGTTTGTTATTCTGGTCGGCACGTTCGCCGACAATGACGTCATCGGCAACGAACCGCTGGCGCGTATATTGATAACGGACAAAAACCGTATCCGATCGGGAAGCGTTCCAATCGATCCGTGCCGAATAATCGCGCGCCGGAAAATCGAATCCCTGAACGCCGTTATAAACTCGCGCAAACGTCGGATCGTTCGGCAAGATGCCGTCAAATCTGGCGATCACCGATTGAATAAAAGCGCGATTTTCGGGCGTATTGTTTGCCGGCGTCGTCAAAAACCAATTTGCCGGATTTCTCTCTGCCGCCGTGAAAACATCCCGGCGAAACGTATTGTCACCGGTATTTTCGGTATGATCGAGACTGATAAAGCCGAATAATTTGTTTTTGAAGATCGGAAAACCAAGCACGCCGCCAAATTGATTGCGGCGATTGACGGGTTTGGTGACCGCAAAAAACGATCGCGCGTTGAGGGCGCTGTCGTTGTGATACCAGTAAACATCGCCTCTAAATTGATTGGTGCCCTGTTTGGTTTGCACCAGCACGACCGCGCCGTAACCGCGCCCGAATTCCGCCGTAAAATTGTTGGTGATGACCTGAAATTCTTTGACCGTCGCGAGCGATGCGCCCTGCCGGTTCTGATTTTCGGATGAATCGTCGTTATTGACGCCGTTGATTTGAAAGGTCGCGCCGCGTGTTCCCGTTCCGTTAAAATTGATCGAAGAGCCCGAAGAAGCCGTCGGATTATTTTGTCCCGAAGTCGGATTTTCCTGAAAACCAGTGAAGGTTTCCGCCAGAGTCAAAAAATTGCCCTGGTTGAGAACCGGTCTTTCCGTAATTTGCTGGCTGGTCAATGAACCGGTGATCTGCGCATTGGTCGTGTTGATCGGCGCGGCTTCGTCCGTGACGGTCACTTCGCCCGAAACGGTCGGCGACAATTGAATATTAACAACGGTCGTTTCGTTCAAGCTGACCGTCACATTTTCCTGCCGAACTTTATTGAAATCGCTGCGCGTGACTTCGACCGTATATGGACCGATCGGCAAAAACGGCACGTTAAATAATCCTTCATCATTGCTGACGGCAGTTCTTTCAAGCCCTGTTTCGTTGTTTTTGATCGTCACGGCGGCATTCGGAACAATCGCGTTGTTTGAATCAGTGACAATTCCACGCAGTGTTCCGCTGACGGTTTGACCGACTGAAACAATTAAACCAAACCCTAAAAACAAAAACAAAAATATACTTTTCAACGCTAACGATTTCACAAAGTTTTGCATATTCCTCCTCCCGGATTTTAATTAAATTTATTTGACTGCCATTAGTTTTGATTACGCTTTTTGGAAAATCCTCAAATTTTCATTATGGAACATAAGATAAAAAAAACGGCTAACACCTGAAAAACCGTTGATAATGTTAAATTTTTGAAAACTTTTGGAGAATCTATAAAAAGTTATAAACTCTTATGAATTATTTGTAAAGTAAAAATTGGGCACGACGAATTTTGAAACCGTCCAAATTTTTCTGCCAGGCATTTTCGATCATTTCGGGTTCGTCGCCGCGCCGGACCATCTCGTAAATTTCGCTATTGACGAGCAAACGGTCATATCTTTCGGTTTTCCAATCGGCGGGGAAGAGTTTTCTGAGGGCGACGGCGATTTCGACGCCGGTTCGCACGGATCGAAATTTCGCGCGGTCAACGATCACAATATTGATTCCATTACAGTTTTCATCTTTGAAAACCGAAGCGTCGGGCTTGAATTTGACGGGCACGAAGCGCACGCCGCCGAGGTTTCTGCCGTTTAAGTAAGCGGCGAGCTTGGGCGCGTCGATCCACGGTGCGCCGACGATCTCGAACGGCGTATCGGTGCCGCGTCCGACCGAAACATTGGTCGTTTCGAGCAGTCCGACGCCCGGATAAAGCGTCGCCTGCGTCAGCGAACGCATATTCGGCGAGGGATTGATCCAAACCTGCGAAGTTTCGTCGAACCATTGCGCGCGCGCCCAATTTTCCATCTTGACGATCTTCACATTCGCGCCGATCTTGCGCTCGGTGTTCATCATCAGCGCGAGCTCACCGATCGTCAACCCGTAGCGAACCGGAATCGTATGCGCGGCGATGAACGAAAGTTTTTCTTCATCGGCGAGCGAACCTTCGACTGCCACGCCGCCGAGCGGATTCGGTCGGTCGAGCACAAAAACGGTTTTACCCAATTTCGCGGCTTCTTCCATCACGTTTCGCAAAGTTGCCGTGTATGTATAAAAACGCGCTCCGACATCCTGTATGTCGTAAACGAGCGCGTCCAAATCTTTCAATTGTTCGGGTTTCGGGCGGCGCGTTTCGCCGTAGAGCGAAAAGACGGGCAAACCGGTTTTTTCGTCCTTCGAATCGTTGATCTTTTCCTGATCTAATTCGCCGCGAATGCCGTGTTCGGGCGAAAACAGCGCGACCAAGTTGACGTTTTTCGCTTCCTTCAAAACGTCGATCGTCGGTTTTCCCGCCAGATTTCTGCCGGTTTGATTCGTCACCAGACCGATTTTCAAGCCTTCCAATTCTTTGAAATTAGTTTTTTCAAGAACATCAATCCCGTTTAAAACCGGCGGATTGATCGCTGCCCG
>CADEFG010000227.1 GCA_902826505.1 uncultured Acidobacteriota bacterium | reverse complement strand
AATAAACGGAATGCGGGACGTTCATTTTAAAATGAAAGGTTTTTGTGCCGCCCGTGTTTTGGATTGTTTCGATCAATTCACCATTTGAAATCGCCGTTTCATCCTGCTCGGCTGTAATAAATTGTTCGGTCGTTGCTTTGTCGTCGGGAAAATCATACGAGGGAAACCAATGATGTGATTCTTCGGCTTCACCTTGGGTCCAGATTTGGGAATCGTGGATCAGTCTTTCGCCCTCTTTGTCGGCGTTGACAAAATAAACGCCTTTTTTGGGTTTGGCGGAATATTTGAGCCGGATCTTGATTAGATTTTGAGGCGCAAAAACCTTGCCGAGCGCGATAATAATTTTGTCATCATCGGTTTTAAATTTTAATTCCTTTCCGCCGGGTTCGAGTTTGACCGATTCAAAATTCAAATTCGCGGCGTCCAGCTCGATGCTTTCAAAATTTTTTATCAAAGGCTTGAGGGAAATGGTCGTGTCGCCAAATATGGTTTTGTTTTTGCGGTCGAAACTTGTTCGAATCAAATAATGCTGAACATCGAATGTGCGGGTTCGATTAAAATTCTGTTTGGCTGATTGCGCTTGAAGAGTAAAACCGCCAAGCAAAATTAAAAGTGCCAGACAAACAAATTTATGCAGGTTTTTATCAAAATTCATAAATAAAAAGCGGGAGACCGAACCAATAATTAAGGTTTCAAATATTTGGCAAACCAATCCAGAACATTTCCGTACCAGAATTCGGAGTTTTGCGGTTTAAGAATCCAGTGTCCTTCATCGGGTATGATGATGAGTTTTGAATCCGTCCCGTTTAACTGCAAAGCGGTAAATAACTGCATGCTTTGATCGACGGGAACGCGGTAATCAATTTCTCCGGCAGTGACGAGCGTCGGTGTTTTGAAGTTGGCGGCGAATTTATGTGGCGACCATTTTTCGTAATTTACTTTGTTCTGCCACGGCATTCCTTTAAATTCCCAGTTCGTGAACCAGAGTTCTTCGGTCGCCGTCGCCATACTTTCGAGATTGTAAACTCCGGCGTGCGAAACGAGCGCTTTGAATTTGAAACGTGGGTCGGTGTTGTGTCCGAGAATCCAGTCAACCATATAGCCGCCGTAGCTCGCGCCCGCCGCGCCGATCCGGTTTTTATCGACAAACGGCATTTTGGTAACTTCGGCAACGCCGTTCATAATGTCCGTAAAAGCGCGCCCGCCCCAATCAGCAGAAACATCGTCAACGAATTTTTGACCGTAACCGGTCGAACCGCGCGGGTTCGGCAAAAAAACGACATAACCTTGATTGGCAAACATTTGCGGATTCCAGCGATAACCCCAATTATCATTCCAGGCGCTTTGCGGTCCGCCGTGGATCAGGACGATGAGCGGATATTTTTTCGACGAGTCAAATCCGGGAGGTTCGACAATAAACCCGTGAACTTTTGTATTCATTGCGCCTTTCCATTCGATTTCCTGTACCGGTCGAAAAGCTACATCCTTATTTTGTTTGCTTAGTTCGAAAACTTCACCGCTTTGGGTCGAGATGCGGAAAACTTCGGCTGGAAATCTTATCGAACTCAGGAGACCGATAAAATATTTTCCGTCAGGCGTCATGCTCAAATTGCTGTAAAATCTATCGCCTTGAACAATTTTGACGTGAGTGGCGATCCGCAGTAGAAAATTCGGTTCGAGCGGCACGCTATAGATCGGATTTTTGCCGCGTGTGTTGGCGGTGAAATAAACCGTTTTACCGTCGGGCGAGAGAAGAACGTCATCTGCTTGCTGGTCAAAACCAATTGATAATTCTTTGGTTTCGCCGGTCGCGCGGTTGTAACGCATGATCCGCCAGCGGTCGGCTTCAAATCCGGCTCGCGCTTGCGAACGATACAAAATATATTTGCCGTCGGGCGTGTAAAGCGGTGAAACGTCGTAGCCTTTATTGGCGACGGTGATGTTTTTCGGTGTGCCGTCGGTCCAGAATTTATCAACCGGTTTGCGCGTAAAAGTCGGCAAGGGCAACAGGTAAATATCGCTGTTGGTTGAAATTGCCTCGATTTTGTCGGGATTTCTGAGAACCGCGATTTCTTTTGAATCGGGCGAAAAAGCGTAGTCAACGCCAGTTCCGGCAGCGTAGGGCGGTGAATCGAAATCGCCCGAAGTCATATCGGTAGCCGAACCGCCCGAGCTTTCGACGACAAAAACATGTGTGCGTTTGCGGTCGCGCCATTCAACCCAATGCCGGTATAGCAAGCGTTCGGTGACGATCGCTTTGACCTTACTGCCTTCGGCTTCCGAATCTTTTTTGGCATTACATTCGTCATTGCCGCGGCATTCCGGATAAACATCGGAATTAAAGGCAAACCATTTGCCGTCGGGCGACCAGACCGGATTTCCGGCGCTGGTCGAAATGCGTGTGATTTGTTTGCGGTCGTCGCCGTCGGCGTCCATCGTCCAGATTTGTCCGCCGGTTGTAAACGCGAGTTTTTTGCCGTCGGGCGACCAGCGCGGGCTGGAATTTGATTTATCGCCTTTGGTGATCTGGCGCAAATTGCCACCGTCAATCTGCACGGTGTAAATATGCGTCAAAGTTCGATTAGCGGCTTTATCAACGTCGCCGATCGTAAACGCGACGGTCCGACCGTCGGGCGAAAGCTGCGGATCGCCGACACGTCGAAGTTTGACTAAATCGTTGAATGTGAACGTCTGCGCCGAAATGCCGGTGATAAATAAACCGCAAATCAATATCAAAAAAGATAATCTTTTCATAAAATTTTTCGTCAGAATTGAAATGGTAAAAGCAGAAATATTATCGCACAGAATCTTGGAAGTTTGAACTAACTCGGCTATGATAAATACAACACGCATATTCAACATTTATGAAAAAAATAATTCTACTCGTCCTTGCCTGTACAGCATCGATCTTTGCTCAACAACCAACGCCGACGCCTATGCTTTACAGCGAAAAAACGCTTTCCGATTTACAAAAAATCCAACAAACGGTTTTGCAAAGCGATTATGCTTATAAGCAAACGGCGTATCTTTCGAACAATATCGGAGCGCGCCTGACCGGTTCGGTGCAAGCCGAACGCGCGGTCGAGTATGTTGCCGAAGAAATGCGAAAGCTCGGTCTTGAGGTGCGGCTCCAAAAATTGACCGTCCCGCACTGGGTTCGCGGCGAAGAACGGGGCGAACTGGTCGAATGGAACGGAATGGGGGCAGGAACGACGCAAAGAATCGTCTTAACGGCGCTCGGCGGAAGCATCGCGACCGATGAAAAAGGTTTGATCGCCGAGGTGGTCGTTGTCGAGAGTTTTGACGAATTGAACAAGCTCGGCGCGAAAAATGTCGAAGGCAAGATCGTTTTGTTCAATGTCAAATTCGATAAAGCTCTCGCCGAATTGAATCAGGCGGGCGCGGCTTACGGGCAAGTCGGGGCGTATCGCGGGGGCGGTGCGATCGCGGCGGCAAAACTCGGTGCGTTGGCGGTTTTGGTGCGTTCGGCGGGCGGTTCGCAAAATCGTTTGGCGCATACCGGTGCGATGCGTTATGACAACGCCGTCAAAAAAATTCCGGCGGCGGCGGTTTCTTATGAAGATGCGGAAACGATCGCTTACCTGGCGAAATCCGGCAAGGTCAGAATGAAACTGCTTCTGACGCCAAAACTTTTGCCAGATACGACCAGTTACAACGTTATCGCCGATTTGAAGGGAAGTGAAAAGGCAGATGAAATCGTGTTGGTCGGCGGGCATCTCGATTCGTGGGATCTGGGAACCGGAGCGCTCGATGACGCGGTCGGTGTCGCAATGGCAATGCAGACGGTTTACACTTTGAAACAAATGAAATTAAAACCGCGCCGGACGATTCGTGTCGTCGCGTTTATGAATGAGGAAAACGGGTTTGTCGGCGCGACCAAATACGCCGAGGAAGAAAATGCCGAAAAACATTTTGCGGCGATCGAAGGCGATCTTGGCGCGAGCCATCCGATCGGATTTATTTTCGCGGGCAAACCGGAAGCTCTGCCATTTCTCAGACCGCTGGCGGATATCTTAAATAAACAGGGCGCGGGTCAAATAAATATTCAGCCGAGCGCGAGTTCCGATATCAGCACTTTGACCGCGAAAGGCGTTCCCTCATTTGGACCTTGGTTCGATACGCGGACGTATTTTAACTATCACCATTCCGAAGCCGACACATTCGACAAGGTAATTCCCCGAGAACTTGCCGAAAACGCTGCGGTGATGGCGGTTTTGGCGTATGGTTTGGCAAATCTCGAACAACCTTTGCCGAGATAGTCGGCTGGTTTTACATCGTCGGCTGATTGAAAAATCAAGAGGAAATAAGTCAGAAGCGTTTGCGCAATCAAATTCGGCTTGTTTTGATTACCAATAATGCATCAGCGAAAACCGTCGCGACCGACTAAATCGTCATAAATTTCGTCTCGAATTACCGAACATAAGCATTTGAAACGGGTCGGTCGGCGGCAAGCCCGAATTGCAGAATGATTGTGCCGGCAGTCGAAGCCTGAACAAACCAATTGGCGTTCGCCGGTCGAAAAACCGCCGCATCAAACTTTCCGTCGCCATCAAAATCGCCCGGTGCGGGAATGTCCGTGCTGTTTCCGAACGGGAACGAAAAATACGAATTGTCTTCGCTGCGCTGGACAAACCATTCGCCGGTCGAAGGTCGCCAGACAGCGAGATCGGCTTTACCGTCGCCCGTCCAATCGCCCGGCACGGTTCGATCCGTTGAAACACCGAAGGAAAAGACGCGAAACTGGGAGTCTGAACTTCTGAGATACCACCAGCTGCCGTCCGACGGGCGGAAAATTGCAATATCGCTTCGTCCGTCGCCGTCGTAATCGGCGACCACGGAGCGATCGCCGTTCGACCCGAAATTGACGGTCGATGTTCCGATCCCGGAAGAATTGAGGATAAACCAGGTGGCGGTTGCCGGACGAAAGACGCCGGCATCAGATTTGCCGTCGCCGTCAAAATCTGCGGGATGCGGAACGTCGCCGTTTGCTCCGAAAGGAAACGAAAAAAATGTCGAATTTTCGCTTCGCAGAATAAACCATTCGCCGGTTGAGGCGCGCCAAAAAGCGATATCGGTTTTTCCGTCGCCCGTAAAATCGGCGGGTGTGATAATGTCGTTTGACGACCCGAATTGGGCAGCGACGGTTTGCCCATCCAAACTTCGCCAATACCACCATTCGCCGACGCTTGGGCGAAAAATTCCGAGATCGGTTTTGTCGTCGCCGTCAAAATCCGCAAAAACATCGCGTCCGCGAATCCGCGTTGCCCACAAACCGCCGAACGCCGAATAGTTTGGCGACAAAACCGGAACGGTTCCTTGTTGCCCGATGGTCGCCCGGATATTGTAATTCCCGCCCGCACTTTTCGTGGCTGTGCCGCCGCCGATGACATTTTGTTTGATGGAAAATGTTCCGCCCGTCTGCGCCGGGCTTGGAATTATCGTTGTCAAAAGAAGCAGGAAAAAAAGTAAGAACCCTCGTTTGATGAAATTGCACCTCATCGTTTTCCACATAAAAACTCCTTCAAATCAAAAATTTACTTTTTCAACAATCCGTTGAATTTCAGATTCAGGTCAGAATATTGGGTAAAACCGCCCAAGCTCATATTTAATTCATCGCCGGCGGCGGTCAAAGAACCGGTCAGCGATATTGAATTATTACAAGGTTGCGGGTTATCGATATAAGCTGTGCCGTTTTTCCGGTTGATCTTTGCCCGCAAACTGCAATTGCCGAGCAAACGACTGTTCGTGATTGCAACAAAAACTTCGTCGCCGTCTTGTTTGAGCATCACCAACAAGCCTTTTTCCTCATCGCGAATCGTCTCAAGAACGCTGCCGTCAGTGCCCAAACGTTTTATATCCGAAGTCAGCGTGCCGCTAAAAGCACCGTGATATTTGTTCAAAGAACAACCGCCGAGGGCGATGACACAAAGCGAAAACCCGATCAAAATTATCATTCTGTATTTCATTTTCGTCCTCTTTTTTTAGTTTTTGATTTGCTGATTTGATTGCCGTAAACAAAATTTTTCAACTCTTCGAGCTCTATCTTTTGTTTCGCGAGTTCGACTTTCAGCCGTTCGTTTTCCGCCTTTAATTCATTAACCGCCTGAATCGTGTAAAGCGGAAGCTTGCTGTAATTGACGACTTTGAACCCTTCTGCGTCGGTCGCCACCAATTCGGGAAAGACCGCTTCGACTTCCTGCGCGATGAGCCCGAAAGATTCATTTTTACCAAATCGTTTATCGGGGAATTCATCCGTTCGCCAGAAAAAATTGACGGGACGAAGTTTTGAAAAGTTGTTGAGAATTCCACGGATCGACGTGACGCCCTTTTTAAATCGCAGATCGGAAGAACAAATTCCGGCGATGACCGTGCCGTCGCGGTCTTCAATGCAACCAGTTGTTCCCGTACCGATGCGAACATTTCCATTGACGTCAAGCCTGCGCGCGGGTGTCGTGGTACCGATCCCGACATCGGTGTTGGCGGTCGCGCCGTTGACACCGTTGATGCTGCCTAAAATTAAAGTATTGCTTTGTTCGACAAATGCCCGGGCACCGATCGCGGTGGCATTTGTCAGATTATTTGTCCCGACATTGGCGTAGGCGCCAAAAGCCGTGTTGCTGCTCCCGGTGGTGTTGGTCAGCCCCGAATCGAGTCCGAAAAAGGAATTATCATCGCCGGTCGTGTTCGCGCCGCCCGCCTGTCCTCCAAAGAAAGAATTATGAAAACCGCCCGTCGAAACCTGACCCGCGCCGCTCCCAAAGAAAGAGTTGCGACTGCCGGTATTGAGTTTGCCCGCCGTAAACCCGAAAAAGGAATTATTTAATCCGATGACGTTATTCTCACCGGCTTCATAACCGAAAAATGAGTTGTTGAAGGCGTCATCGGTAAGTTTGCCCGACTCAAAACCGAAAAACGAGTTGTTGCCCCCGGTCGTGTTCGAATTACCGGCAAGCGCTCCAAAAAATGAATTGCCGGTCGCGGTCGTATTTTCCGATCCGGCACCCTTGCCGAAAAAAGCATTACTGCCGCCGGTGGTATTGCTCTGACCCGCGTCATTTCCAAAAAAGGCGTTGTCACTTCCGGTATTGTTGCTTCGTCCGGCATCCTTCCCGAAATATGAATTGTTTGAGCCGCCGCTATTATTTCGACCGGCTTCAAAACCGAAAAAAGCATTGCTGTTGCCCGTGCTGTTAAAGATCCCGGCGTTTACACCGAAAAAAGAGTTGGATATGCCAGTCGTATTTTGTTGACCGGCTCCGTTTCCGGCAAAAAAATTGAATGATCCCGGACTGCTTAAGACACGCACCGCACCGATATTGAATTGCGTGGTCGCGCTTAAAATATTCCCGGTGAATGTGCCGCCGACGGTGCCGTTGCCGCTGATATTGAAATTTGTCGTGCTTTGCTGAACGGTCGAGTTCTGGATATAGTTCGGGCTGTTTGGAAGCGGATTTCGCGCATCCGAAAGACGCGAATCGTTTGTTTGCACAAACTGATTTGCCGCAACGCCGCCAAGCTGTTGGGCATTATTCGCGGTTACCGCGTTGGTTGCGTTTGCTGCATTTGTCGCATTCAAAGCATTTTGCGCGTTACTGGCGTTGATCGCAAAATCCGCCTGGCTGGCAAATCCGCTGGTGATCGCATAGGGCGTTCTGCCGATCTT
>CADEFG010000226.1:2252-7745 GCA_902826505.1 uncultured Acidobacteriota bacterium | reverse complement strand
CCCCAAACATTGCCAAAACATCCAAAAATCAAAAAGATTGCCGGGAAAAAGAAACCGAAGTTTCTAAAACTATCATCTCTGAAAAAAGCATTTCTGGTCATAATTTGATTATCCCCTTAGCTTTTAAGCACTTCCGAAAAAAAGTTAGACAGATGAAACCTGCTTGGCGGCAAGTTCCATCTGAAAACGAATCAGGTTGTTATTTCATAACTGTTTCAGGTTACGGAATAAAAGCGGACGGAACCGGAACGTCGCCGCTGATCCCGAATCCGGCGATCAAAATTCCGGCGGTCGAGCGATTGACGAACCAGGTTGAGCTTGACGAACGAAAAACCGCAAAATCAAACTTGCCGTCGCCGTCATAATCACCCGGTGCCGGAATATCGCCCGACGCGCCGAACGGGGCGGAAAAGAAACTGAAATCTTCCGAGCGCAGAACGAACCATTCACCGGTCGATGGTCGGAAAAAGGTCGCATCGGCTTTGCCGTCGCCCGTGTAATCGCCCGGCGCGGGTTTATCCGTGCTTGCCCCGAATTGAAAAGCCAGAATTCCTGCCGTGCTGCGGTTGATCCACCATTCGCCGAGCGCTGTCCGATAGATCGCAATATCGGCTTTGCCGTCGCCGTCATAATCGGCAACCGCCGGAACATCGCCGGTCGCGCCGAATGTCACGATCGAAGTGCCGCCGGTCGTCAGCGAAATAAACCAGGTCAAATTTGATGGACGAAAAACCGCCGGATCGGCTTTATTGTCGCCGTCGTAATCCGCCGGGACGGGCACATCGCCCGCCGCGCCGAACGGAAATGAAAAGAATGAACCGTCTTCCGAGCGCAGCACATACCATTCCCCCGTCGCGGGTCGCCATAACGCGATATCGGTTTTGCCGTCGCCCGTAAAATCTTGCGGAACGAGCCGATCGGTCGTGTTACCGAATTGCGCGGCGCGGGTCGCCCCGTCGGACGAGCGCGAATACCACCATTCAGCCGGTGCGGGTCGGAAAATCGAGATGTCCGTTTTGCCGTCGCCTTCAAAGTCGAAAGCAACCGGTTCGCTCGGCGTCGTCACCGGCGGCTGGATCGTTGTGCTGGTCGTATAGATTTGGTCGCCGTCGCTCGTGCCGTCATTATTGGCTTGATTTCCGGCGGCGTAAAGCGTGACGGCTCCGACATTTGTCGCCGGTGCCGTCCAGTTGAACGTCCAAACCGCGCCGCCCGCTTGGCTGCCGAAACTTCCGTCCAGCGTCTGTTGGATATATTTTCGCTCGCCGGCACCGTCAATAATTTGGGTGTTGCCGTTGATATTTGAAAACGCCACCGCCGGAGTCGCACCGGCGAGCGCGGTCAGCTGAAAACCCCAGCGGCGCCGCGAGTTATCTGCCGTTTGATGCCTGACCGTCACCTGATAGGTTTGTCCGGGCATATAATTAGCCGGTGCAATAATCGAAAATTGACCGGTGTTCGCGACCGGATTATGACAACCCGTGCAGGAATTTTCTCCCGGCGCACCGGAAACGCCCGCCGGCGGTCCCGAACTGAAGGCGCTCGCTTTATGTGCAAACCGGTTACTATTCAACAAACCGAAAATTGCCAAACCGGCAAAAACCAATAGGCAAAAGATTTTTAATTTTTTTACTTTCAACATAATTCCCCTTTACTTCCCTAAATTTTCCCGTTTCAAAGAAAACTTGTTTTGACCGAATCTTCCCGATCTGAAATTTTATTAGCGGATTTCTTTAAAACGGGTTTAAAAAACTGAAAAGAAAGCGTGAAACGCGAAAAACCGCCATTCCGAAAATCCAAATCATACAATTTTCTGCAAATTAATTTAGAATTTTGAATGTAATTTTCTCCGCTCGAACCGCGCTTATCTTATCCTGGACAAATTTTCCCGACCAACTAATTGCTTCTGAACCCGCGGATAAAGTTCATTACATCTTTGATCCCGGTATCCGACAAAGTATCTTTGAAACCCGGCATCAGCTCGCGTCCATTCGTTATTATCCGAATGCCCTGCGCCGTACTGATATTACTTTTCGTTAAATCGGTCGCGCCTTTTCTTTTACCGCGGGCAGTATTTGCCTTTCCGTCAGCGCCGTGACAGGTCGCGCAATGTTGTTGATAAATATCGGCTCCGCTGCTTTTGGCGCTTATCATTTGATTATTCGAACTTTGCGTCAAAAACGTCAGCCCAACCCCGACACTAACCAGAGTTAAGACTGTTTTAGCAATATTCTTTGACCTCAACTTTAAGACCTCCTCTAACAATTGAAATTCATTCGTTAATAACCGGGAACAAAAGCAAGGGGGATTATTAGATTGTTTTTTTCTTGTAAAAGATTTTGACAGAATTTCAGGCAATGGTTGTGCCTAAATCTCGAACATCTCTCAAAATTGAGCGGACACATCCGTTTTTTTGTCGAGATTTTTCTGACAATTTCACAGTGTCGAAAAAAATTATTAAAGACAAGCCTTTTGTCTCTAAATTTGTTTTTCTGAAATATAAGATGTCGGGTTTTATAGATCGGTCGGAATTTTATCGTTCCCGACCGATTTATTTCGATTTTAATTTTTAGACCTTGATGAAGATTCGTTTGCGGTACAAAAGCCACATCAGAAAAAGCCAGAAGAGAATATAGCTGACCGCAAACAGCAATGAGGAGGTTTTAGCATCTGCCAGCCGAACAAAGATCGTTTCGTAGATCCAGCCCTGCAAGGAAATCTTTTCGCCGTCGGCGCCGGTGACCTGGATAATTCCCCAAATCCGGGCAAGAAGTCCCGAACCGATATAGAGCGCGAGCGCATTGACGCCGAAGATAACGAACGGTTTCGTCCATGATTTGTAGCCTTTGATGTCGATCAAATAATAGCAGAAACCGAGAAAACAAAGCGCAAGCCCGGCGGTATAAAGCACATACGAGCTTGTCCACAAGG
This sequence comes from uncultured Acidobacteriota bacterium, assembly GCA_902826505.1. Taxonomy (GTDB): domain Bacteria; phylum Acidobacteriota; class Blastocatellia; order Pyrinomonadales; family Pyrinomonadaceae; genus JAFDVJ01. Next base: position 4,814 of record CADEFG010000226.1, on the reverse strand, counting down.
CTTTATTAAACGGGAAAAATGGATTCCAGCACCACGCCAGCACAATCAAAATCAATCCGAAAAAGAAAAGTCCGCTGACCTTTTCCAAGTCGCTCCGTTTTGCTTTGAGCCACAGCCCGGTCAAAACGCCCGCGATCGTCGTGACGACCGCCGGCAGCGTCGAGAGCAAGCCTTCGGGGTCATAAACTTTGGCTTGCCGCCAGATATGATCTAACCCGAACACCGTCCGGTCAAGATACGCCGCCAGATTACAGGCTTTATCGTCGATCGTCGTCACGGCACAGCCCGGAACCGGAATGATCGTCATCAGCAGCCAGTAAAACAGCAATAAAACAACGCCGATGATCGTCAATTGCTTCCAATTCGTCTGCAGAAAGATCAGCGAAGTGATCAGATAACAAACCGCGATTCGCTGCAAAACGCCCGGAATCCGCCACGTTCCGAATTCAAAATACGGAAAAAGATGAAGAAAAGAACCGATCAGAAAGATCAATAACGAGCGCCGCAGGATCTTGAGATAAACGTCGCGCGTGACGCCTTCTTCGACCCGTTTGCCGAGCGCGATCGGAATCGCGACGCCGACAATAAACAAAAAGAACGGAAAAATATAATCGGTCGGCGTGATGCCGTGCCAATCGGCGTGCGCGAGCGGCGGATAGAGCGCGCTCCAGGTGCCCGGATTATTGACCATGACCATTCCCGCGATAGTCATTCCGCGAAAAACGTCCAACGATACAAGACGTGTTTGACCCAATTCAGCCGCCATATTTGGTTTTCCTTTTTCTTTAGAATTCGTTGAAGATAAAAAAGAATATAGACTAAAAATTTTAATTTGTTTAGCCGAAACCCCGAAAAAATTTGCCAAACCTGTAAAAAAATACTTTGATTTTTAGGATCAATTCGCAAAATATGTCAGAACCGTCTGCCGCAAGCGGGCGTTTTAACTTTCACCTTCGAACATATCGCGTTAATCTGGATCAATCGAATTCAACCATCCGCTACCGCAGACGGTTCTGACAATACTATGAAAAAATCTTCGCTTTCGTCGGTGATCCTCGGTGCGGCTTTTTTGATGGCGACCTCGGCGGTCGGTCCCGGTTTTTTGAACAATACGAGCAAATTCACGAAAGACCTTCTGGCAAGTTTCGGTTTTGTCATTTTGCTCTCGGTCGTGCTCGATATTTTCGCCCAGCTCAATATCTGGCGCGTGATCACCGTCAGCGAAAAACGCGCGCAAACGGTCGCCAACGAAACTCTCGCGGGCAGCGGGTATATTCTCGCCTTTTTGATCGCGCTTGGCGGTCTGGCTTTCAATATCGGCAATGTCGGCGGCGCGGGGTTGGGTCTGAACGTTTTGTTCGGCACCGACATCACGCTCGGCGCGGTGATCTCTGCGGCGCTCGGGATCGGAATTTTTCTTTTCAAAGAAGCCGGCAAAGCCCTCGACTGGTTCGCCAAACTGCTCGGATTTCTGATGATCGCGCTGATCGTTTACGTGGTTTGGACGGCAAATCCGCCGTTTGGCGAAGCGCTTCAAAAAACTTTTCTGCCCGATAAGATCGACCCGCTCGCGACGGTCGCGCTCGTCGGCGGAACGGTCGGCGGATATATCAGTTTTGCCGGGGCGCACCGCTTGCTCGACGGCGGAATCAAAGGCGTCGAATCGCTTCGAGAGGTCAATCGCGGCGCGACGACCGGCATTATTTTAACCGCTCTGATCCGCTTTTTGCTTTTTCTCGCCGCGCTCGGCGTCGTCGCGGCGGGTTTGCCGATCGACGACAAAAACCCGTCGGCGGCGGTTTTTCAAAACGCGGCGGGGGCGCTCGGCTACAAGATCTTCGGAGTCGTGATGTTCTGTGCGGCGATCACTTCGGTCGTCGGCGCGGCTTACACATCGGTCTCGTTTCTCAAAACCTTTTCCGCCAAAATCGAACAGAACGAACGGTTTGTGATCATCGCTTTTATCATTGTTTCGACGATAATTTTCGCGCTCGTCGGAAATCCGGCGCAGGTTTTGGTGATCGTCGGAGTTTTGAACGGATTTATTCTGCCCGTCGCGCTCGGTTTGATTTTGCTCGCCTCGCGCAGGAAAAAGATCGTCGGCAAATATGTTCACCCGCTCTGGCTGCAGATCGCCGGTTGGCTCGTCGGTTTGATAATGCTCGGTTTCAGCATTTTGACGCTTTACGAATTCTTTACAAAAAAACCTTAACTTTTTCGATTTTTTTTGCATCAAAAGAGTGCAAATAAAAAATATCAAAAATCGTGCGAGGCTAAAATGAGTAAATTCGTTGTTTTGTTGTTGTTAGTTCCCTGTTTTTCGCTGGTCGTTTTTGCGCAATCGGGAAGAAAGATCGCGCCCAAACCGACGCCCGATCAGACGATCTCGCAGCAAAGCACGCAAGCCAACGAAGAACCGGGCTATTCCGAATCGAAACCCTTGCCGAAACGCGCCGTTTCGCCGTTTCCGAATCTTCGAAACATTCCCAAAACCGACTCTAAAACCCAAACTCAAACAACAACCAAAGACGACGAAATGACTACCGCTTCCGAACACCAAAT
>CADEFG010000226.1:0-2242 GCA_902826505.1 uncultured Acidobacteriota bacterium | reverse complement strand
GTTGTGCTGCTGATCGATACGAGTCCTTCGACCTCGTTCAAGATCGAAGAAATTCAGGAAGCGGCGATTGCTTTCGTCCGGCAACTGAAACCGCAGGACAGCGTGATGGTCATCGAATTTGACGAAAACGTCCATGTTTTGACCGAGGCGACGCTCGACCGTGAAAAAATTCAAAGGGCAATTCGCAAAGCGGATTTCGGCGGCGGCACATCGCTTTACGATGCGGTTGATTTTTCGGTCCGCAAACGTCTGAACAAGATCGCCGGTCGCAAAGCGATCGTGCTCTTTACCGACGGCGTTGACACAACCTCTTACAAAACCAATTACGACAGCAGTTTACGCGAAGCCGAAGAAGCCGACGCGACCATTTTTCCGATATATTACAACACGTTTTTAGATAATCGAAGACAAAACGGCGGAATTTTCTCGCCGTTCCCGCAAATGGGCGGACGCGGCGTGACGAGTCAGGAATACGCCGTCGGCAGACAATATCTGAAAGATCTGTCGGAAAGCACCGGCGGGCGAGTCTTCAACGCCGACAACACGCCGGGCGGTTTGACCCGCACCTTCGAGAGCATCGCCGAAGAATTGCGCCGTCAATATTCGATCGGCTACATTCCGCAGGAAACCGGTCAAGCCGGACAGCGAAAACAGATCAAAGTCCGCGTCGACCGACCAAAACTGATCATTCGAGCGCGCGACAGCTATATTGTCGGGCAAACGGACAACCCCAAACCGACGCCGACCAAAACGCAATAGGTAAACTCCAGGTTTTGTCCAAATCGGCAACCGGCAACGGGTAATCGAAAATCGAAAGAATTTTATTGGATAAAGTCGTGGCGGATTTTTTTTCTCACGATTGGCGATCGACGATTACCGATTACCGATTGCCGATTTACGGCGGGCGTTCTCGGGATTGTTTTCGCAAAACTCAAACTCTTTGCTGAATGCAGTTTAGCTTGACTTATCGGGGATTTCCGCGTCATACTTGACCCGATTACCAAAATCATTTTCGCAGATTTTCAGACTTTGACAGATAAAATTTATTTCATCTTCAAAAGTTAGAGTATATTTCCCAAAAGTCTTGTCGTTTTTTTCTTAATTCGTTTCGGAGGTAGTTTGGGCTTTTATGGCTTATGCAAGTCTTCCTGTTCGACGTTCATTCGGCGAAACTATGCGGCGCGGCGCGTGGTGGCTGCCGTCGTTGCTGACTTTTATCGTTTTGGGCGCGTTTGTCGTTTATTCGACCTGGGCGGCGTTTCAAGGCGCTCATTATAGTTTCGGCAACTACTTATCGCCGTTTTATTCGCCCGAGATCTTCGGTGATTCGCCGCACGCGCTGTTCGGCGCAAAGCCCGCGTGGATTCCGGCGTGGCTGCCGTTTTCGCCCGCGCTTTTGATCCTCTGGGCACCGGGCGGTTTTCGGTTCACCTGTTATTACTATCGCGGCGCGTATTACAAGGCGTTTTGGGCTGACCCGATCTCCTGCGCGGTCGGCGAACCGCGCGGCGATAATTATCGCGGCGAGCGCAAATTTCCTTTGATCCTGCAAAATATTCATCGTTATTTTCTGTATCTCGCGATCATATTTTTGTTCTTTCTGGCTTACGACGCGTTTAACGCTTTTCGTTTTACCGATGCTTCGGGCAAAACCGTTTTCGGCATGGGCATCGGTTCGATAATTCTGACCGCAAACGTCTTTTTCCTCGGCGCCTACACGTTTAGCTGTCACAGTTTACGTCATCTGATCGGCGGCAGAAACGACGAATTATCGAAAAAACCGATGCAATGCGCGGCTTACAACGCGTGCAGTTCGCTGAATCGTCGGCATATGCTTTTCGCGTGGTGCAGCCTTTTCGTCGTCGGATTTTCCGATATTTACGTGCGGCTTCTTTCGATGGGAATTTGGAGCGATTGGAGAATCTTTTAGAATGATAAAGGATGAAGGATGAAGGATGAATAAAATAACATCCGAAATTCATCCTTCATCCTTCATCCTTTATCCCTTATTTTATGGCGGATTATCAAACTTTTGAACACGATGTTCTCGTGATCGGCGCGGGCGGCGCGGGACTGCGGGCGGCGATCGAAGCCTCGACGGCGGGCGTTTCGGTCGGGCTCGTCTGCAAATCTCTTTTGGGCAAAGCGCACACCGTCATGGCGGAAGGCGGCATGGCGGCGGCAATGGCAAATGTCGATGACCGGGACAATTGGAAAGTTCATTTTTCCGACACGATGCGCG
>CADEFG010000225.1 GCA_902826505.1 uncultured Acidobacteriota bacterium | reverse complement strand
GCATTCAGCGTTGCCGCCGAATCGGTGTCGCGGAAAGTGCCGGCGATCAGGCTCTGGTTTGTCAATCCTTCGGAAAACGCAGGATTTGCGAGATCATTGCCGTTGAGCCCGGCATAAACTTTTTCGAGGTCGTTGAGCGCGCCGCCGTCATAAAAGACGACGCGCCAGAGAATGGCGCCGACCACTAAAATTATCAACACCGCCGCAATCGGGCGCAGGTTCAAAGCCAAAAATCGTTTTAATTGTTCAAAAAAGCTACCGGACTTTTTTTCGTTTGTTTCGACTTCAGGTTTAACAAAATTGGTTTGCGCAAATTTTTTGAGCAGTGCCGTTTCTTCGAAAAGCTCTACTCTTTCCCCGGTGGTCAGAAAATTCTCGAAAAAAAGTTCCTTCTCCTGTTCCGAAAGCAAATCTTCGAGAAAATCTTCAATGAGTTCTTCTTCGGCGAAAACCAGCTTTTCCTCAAAACTTTCGTCCGTAATTATCTGCACATCGATTTCCTCAGCCTCATTTTCGGGCAGATTTCCAAGGAGAAATTGTTTTAATTTTATGTTTTCGCCCTGCATATTCATCTAAAATAAAACCATTCCATTGTAAAAATGGAAAAAAACCGCGTTTTCTGACAATTGTTAATAATCTTTTTTCATCAGGCAATTTTTTATACAATTGCGAAGACCCGATTTTAATCTTGAAACCCGCGTATGAAGCAGCTCCAAATTTATATTCTGTTCTTTTGCCAGTGTTTTTCTGAGCTGTCTTTTTTCGCCTTTCACACCGCCGTAATATTCAAGTAAAAGATTGCTTGTTTGGGGCGATTCCTTTGCCAAACAATTGCTCAGACATTCGACGGGCGGATTTTTTTCATTTTCCAGTGATTTAAGATGGCGGCTGATATGTATTTTTATCTCTTCTTTTTTTGATTCCTGTTTTCGCCTTTTCGCATAATCTTCGAGAAAAATCCGCCGGGCGAACGAATAAAAATAGGGCTGTTTATCAAAATTCGCGTCAAATTCAGTGGTCGCGACCTTTTTGGCAACCCGGTTAAAAGTTTCATCCGTCAGACTTTCGGCATCGAAACAGCCGCGAAACCGAAAAAATCTGATGAGTCCCCGGCGAATCTTTTCATAAAGCACCGCCGCTTCATCCGCTTCCGGCGATAACCAGCTTAGCAGAGAGTCAAAATCTTGCTTCGTAATTTGGGGTTTATTGGTCATTAATGATCGATCGGTTTTGTTTCAGCCTTTATACTACAAAAAATTTCCCAAATTCATAATTTCAAATTGCAAAAAGTAGATTTTTTTTTTGCACTCAAATAGATTTATTTCACAAAACATTATTTTTTTCCTTTTTCCTGTCAGGGTTTGGCAAAAAATAACATATATGAGAAACCGGCTCGTTTGTCTGGTGAAAAAACGGTTTTTAAAGGTTCTCGCCATAAGTGCGGGTTTGAGCTTCGTTTAAGGATGGTTTGGGGTAGATTCCAACCGATTGCGAAACTCAAACCCGCCCCAAAATAACGCTAAAGGAAGAAAATCATTGAAATTCAAAATATTTCAACCGGATTCGTCTTCAATCCCGAAGGTTTTCCGCGGACAACATGATGCCCGGCTTCGCGCTCAAAAAATTTTATTTTATCCCCAGCCCGTGAAGTCAATTGGTTTTTGCCGCGAGGTGAGAATTTCCCTGCCCTCTTTAACCGCGAAGATTTTGATTTGAGATCTTCGCAGATTTTTTGCGGGGGTTGTTTTCCGGACGGCAATCGAATCGGAAAATAATTTTCTACCCAAAAACGTCGGCTCATTTCGGTTCTAATTTTTAAATCCGACAAAAACAGGTTCGGGTTTGAGTTCGACCCGGAAGTTTTCTTTAACCTTCAACTGAATTTCGACCATTAAATCCAGAATTTCACTTGCCGAAGCGTTTCCCCGGTTGGTCAATGCCAGCGTGTGTTTGGTCGAAAGTCCGGCGTTGCCTTTGCGGTAGCCTTTATGAAATCCGCTTTGCTCGATCAGCCAGGCAGCGGAAATTTTCAGCGATTTGTCATCGACCCCGAAACCCGGCACATTTTTTATCCCGCTATTTTTGGCGATCTCGACGATTTCCGCAAATTTTTCATTTGAAACGACCGGGTTTTTAAAGAACGAACCTGCCGAATTTGCATCAAGCCCGCCCTGGCGAACAAGCATTGCTTTCTCTCCGCGAATCCGGCGGACGGCTTCGCGGGTTTCCGCCAAATTCGGTTGACGGTCGCCGAAAAATTCACGCAAATCCTTATAAACGATCTTCGGTTCGCCGCCCGCCGGCAAATCAAAGGTTACGGCGAGAACGATAAAACGATCCTGCGCGGTCGTATTGAAAATGCTTGTCCGGTATGAAAATTTGCAGTCGGCGTTGGAAAGTTCTAAAAGGTCCTTTGTTTTGCGGTCAAAAACGCGCACCGACGCGATCGTTTCCGAAACTTCCTGCCCGTAAGCGCCGACATTCTGTACAGGTGTTCCGCCGACATAACCCGGAATCCCGCTCAAACATTCGATTCCCGCGAGGTTTTTTCCGACGCAAAAAGCCACGAATTCATCCCAATCCTCGCCCGCCTGCGCCGTCACCAGATTTTCCCTGACCGAAATTCCCTTTAAGGCGATTTGCAAAACAAGTCCGTCGAAACCTTCATCGGCAATTAAAATATTGCTGCCGCCGCCTAAAACAAAAAGCTCAAATTCATTTTCTTCGGCAAACTGAAAGGCTTCCGTAACTTGATTTTCAGTTTCGGCACGAACAAAAAAACGAGCCGCGCCGCCGATTTTCAAAGTCGTCAGCGGCGCCAGCGGTACATTTTCTTCAAGACACAAACCTATTTGAGATTTTTCCATACACGAGATGATCAGGAATTTCTCTAAAAAGGCAGTTTAGGAATTTTGTTGATCGTTTTTTCCTTAATTTTACTTTTAATTTTCCCCTTCAGAACACCTTCCAGATGATTTGCCATATTCGGGTCTAACTTTTTCAACTTTTTCATCGTCGCTTCCGCCGATTTTTTGTCGCCGTTGGCAAATTGGGTTTCGCCCAGATTAAAAAGTCCTTTGGCAAATTTATCGTTCATTCCGACAACTCTTTCAAATTGCGCGATCGCTTCGACGAATTTGCCCAAACCGCGCAAGGCTGTCCCGAGTTCGTTATGCGCAAAATACCAGTCGTCGCGAAGCTGCACAGCGCGTTGTAGGGCGTTGACCGAAGGCTCATATTCGCCGAGTCCATTGAGCGCGGTTCCCAAATTGACAAATCCGGCGGCGAAATTCGGATTGAGTTCCGTCGATTTTTGCGAAGCCGTTTTGCTCGCCGTCAGTTTCGCACTCGCGTCGGCTTGCTGGTTGGCTTTCAGATCCGCCTCCGCCGCTTTATTATACGACCACGAAACATTTGAATAATCAACGGCTTCGCCTTTCATTTCCGCCGCCGTGTTCAGTTTTGCGGTCGCATTATCCCATTTATTTTCCTTGCCGAGACAATAACCCCAATTCGTATACAGATCCGGATCGTCCTTGACATAAACGGCGGCAACGGCATATTGCTCGTTGGCTTTGCCGTATTGTTCGAGTTGACGATAAGATTCCGCCAAATTCTGCTGGGCTTCGCCGTGCTGCGGATCATTCAAAACGACCTTTTGATAAGTGGCGGCTGATTCCTGATATTTTTCCTGATTGTATTGCGTGACGCCCAGATCAAACAAAGCATCGGTATAATTCGGATTGATGGCGAGTGCTTTTTGGTATTCGGCGGCGGCTTCGGTATTTTTATCGTCGCGGCTGTAAACCGTCCCGAGATAATAATGCGATTCGGCGGAATTCGGGTCTAATTCAAGCGCCCGGTTGATCGAGGCGACCGCCCGGTCGTTTTGGTTTTGCTTCATACTGACAAGTCCGAGATAAAGTTTTGTTTCGGAATTGTTCGGATTGACCGTATCGGCTTTTTTCAAATATTCGTCGGCTTTCGCAATTTCGCCCTGTTTATAAAACAAAACTCCGAGCGGCGCATAGATTTCGGTCAGTTCGGGATTTATCAGCAAAGCGTTTTGGTAGGCACTGATCGCTTCCTTTTCATCGTCCAATGCTTCTTTGGCTTCGCCTAAACCGGCAAACGCCGCCGAATTTTTCGGATTGCTTTTGATCGCCTCGTTGTAGGCGGCGACCGCCAGCGAAGCGTTTTCCGAATCCACCAGCGCATCGCCTTTTTTTGTATAGGCTTCGCTGATACCGAGTTTGGCATTGACGTTTTTGGGATTTAGCGCGACCGCTTTCTTAAACGATTCGATCGCGTTGTCGTGTTCGTTGCGGTCTAAAAAAGTTTCGCCGGCTCCGGCATACTCATTTGAGGCTTTGACCTTGGCGACGGCAGTTTTTGGCGTGGTTTTCGCAATGGCGGTCGGTTCGACCGTTTTTGAACGCTGCCGTGGTTTGTTTCGGGCAACAATTTGCGATTTGACCTTGGTCCGCGTTTTTTTTCTTTGCGAAACGTTGCGGTTTGCGACAAAACCGCGTTTGAGCGCCGCTTTTTTCTGTTTGGCTTTTCTCGATTCACGAAATGAAAAAACGCTTGCGCCGCCTGAAAAATCATCGGAAGTCACGACATCCTGCGCAAAAACCGACGGAATATTTAGTAAAAAAATCGATGCAATTAAAAAACAAACAAAAAGTTTTTGAAAACAGAACCTAATCATGAACACCTCTTAAAATCACTCGCCGATTCCAAAATACTCTATTTCATACGGCGAACTTGAAAAATTCAAAAGCCGGAAACTTCCTCCGGCTGAATCACCAAAATTTATTTCAAAATTCCGCCGTTCGTGGCGATCTCGAGCCCGACCACCAAATCCTTACGGTTCAGTGTTTTGAGTTTTTCATACTCTTTTTTGGCTTCTTTGATGTTGCCGCGCCGGTATTCGGTTTCCGCCAGATTGTAGTGTGCCGAGGCGAATTTATCGTCAACCTCGACGGCTTTTTTGAATTGTTTGGCGGCGTTTTCCAAATCTCCGTTTTTGCGATAGGCAATCCCGAGTTCATTAATCGCCGGAAGCCAGTTTTTCTGCAGATCGCTTGCCGTTTTCAAAACGGCGACCGCGCCTTGATAATCGCCCAGATCCGTCAAAGTCATGCCGAGATTCAGATTGATGGCAGCGGCAATCCTCGGAATCGGTTTCAATGAATTTGCCTTAACAAAAGCATCTTTCGCTTTTTGCAGATTGGCTTTATACTCGGGTTCGTTGCGGTCTTTCAAGCTGCTTTGCGCCGCGTTGTAATATGACCAGCCGAGATTTGTATAATCGATATAATCAGGACTTAACGCGACCGCCTTTTCAAAATTATCGATTGCCGACTTCCAAAAACTCTTGTACCCCGGCGTCGTCGCGCGTTTTGCGGAAACATAGCCGTATTTGCTGAAAAGTTCGGCGTCGTCTTTGATAAAGGTCGTCGCCAGCCGATACTCGCTGATCGCTAAGTCAAGTTTGTCGGGTTCGTTCGTCAACCGATAAACATCCGCCAAATTCGCGTGGGCTTCGCCGTAATTCGGTTTGAGCTTGATCGCTTCTTTGTAGGCGCCGATCGCTTCGGGCAAACGGTTGCGGTTGAAATAGGCGACGCCCAGATCAAACCACGCTTCGGTGTATTTCGGATTTAGCTGAACCGCTTTTTGATACGCGGCGATCGAGTCTTTTTCGTTATTTTGGGCGTCGTAAACCTCGCCTAAATAATACTGTGCTTCGGCATTGGTCGGGTCAAGCTCGATTGATCGTTTAAAAGCCGTGATCGCTTCTTCGGTCCGGTTTTGCTTGTACCTCAACAAACCAAGGAAAAATTGCGTTTCGGCATTGTCGGGATTTGCCGCCACCGCCTTTTGCAGAAACGTTTCCGCTTTGGCGATCTCGCCTTTTTGAAAATAAAGAACACCGAGCGGCGCGTTGAGTTCGGTTAATTCGATATCTTGCGAGAGGGCTTTTTCATAACTGGCGATAGCATTATCATTATCGTCCTTGGCACTGTAAATTTCGGCTAAACCGGCGTAGGCGGCGGCATTTTTGGGGTTATGGCTGATCGCTTCGGTGTAAAGCAGTTTGGCGATCTCATAATTTTCCTTGTTCAGAAGCTGATCGCCCTTGCGCGTTAAAGCGTCGCTCAAACCGGTTTTCGCATTGGGATTTTTTTCATCAAGCTGAACGGATTCACGGAACCATTGGACGGCTTCATCAACTTTGTCTTGATTAAGATAAAATTCGCCGACCCCGGCAAAAATGACCGAGGCTTCCTGCGGAGTTTTGCGTTTGAACTCGATCGAATCCAACTTCACTGTATTTGGCGCAACTTCTTTCGATTTTGTCCGTTTCGGATTTACCTTGGCGATCGTGACAGTTTGACGGGTTACTCTTTTAACCGTTTCGAGTTTGGCGGTTTTTGTTCTTTTGACGGCGGTCGTTGCCCGAAAGGCGACCTTTTTCTGCGTCGGTTTTCTTGAAGTTTTAAATATAAACGCGCTCGAACCGCCGGTAAAATCTTCGGATGTCACCACGTCTTGCGCCCGTAAAGGCAAAGCGTTTATAAAAAATACGGAAATTAAAACTAAAGTAAAAATCCATCTACGCCGTTGATGTTTTCCTGTCATGATTTTTCTCTCGACCAAAATTTTGTTTTTATGTTTACAACCCGGGAAATCGTTTTCTACGATGCAGCCCAACCGCTTAGACGTTTTCCGCTGATTTTTTTTGCTTTTGATGTTTATTCAAACTTGTTCAGACCCTTAAATTTCGTCATCAGCTTTCGATACAAACGAAACGGACGTTTGTTGACGAACTGCCGGTATAAATCGTTCGTTTGCAGCGCAAAAAGATAACTGTGATAATTTCCGAGCAATCTTTCGAGAAAAACCCTGTTTTGATGAAGCGGAAAATTACCGATCTCGATCGCAAAAATTTTATCCGGCAAAATATAAGCTTTAAAATTTATCGAAACTTTTTTTAAATGTTCGAGACAATCGGAAATTCCGTTGTAAATTATATTGGCGTCATCAAATAGAATCGCGCCGCCTTCGTCCAAAACGCTCAAACAAAACTTAAAATCCGACAAAACCGCTTCGTCCGTGTGCTCGCCGTCGATAAAACAAAGCGTGATTTTATCTTTTATTTCCGACGGCTTGAGTTGCCGCGTTTCGCCGTCGATCGTGACGATTTTTTCGGTCTGGTCGGGCGCCACCGCGCGCAGATTTTCGATCATTCGAGCGGTCGAATTATTCAGATAGGTGAAATCGACGCCGCGTTCGTCCGGCTGGCTCAACGGACGTTTGTCGATCGAATAAATCTTTTGGCATTTTTCATCCAAAAGATGCGGCTGAATGCTGCCGCCCAGATATGAACCAATTTCAAGATATTTGTAGCCGTCGGTCAGTTCGCGCGTTGCCAGCTGGCAGGCAAGCAGCGATTGTTTATCGTGGTCGTTTGATTGACTGCTGATTTTTTCAAATAGTTTCAGGTCGAGATTACCGATTGATTGTTCAAAACTGTTCATAAAGAAATTAGGATCAAGCAGATAATATCACAAGATTGCGGGGAATTTTTAACGCCGCTCAAAAAGAAGCAACGATTGCGAGAGATTTTACGGACACTTTTTCGAAATCCGTAAAATCTCTTGCAATCGTTGTCAAAAATAAAAAACGAAGTTAAGGCAAAAAAGCGTTTTCGGTCGGAATATCGGTGGAAACGCCGAATTGCAGCGCGCCGAAT
>CADEFG010000224.1 GCA_902826505.1 uncultured Acidobacteriota bacterium | reverse complement strand
ATTTGCCAGATTGACAAATTGAACGGCGGCGGCAGTTAAAAGACTCGTCGTATAAATCGACACATCCGGCGTCACCGCCGCGCCCGCCAAGATCAAAAACAAAGCGATCAAAACTAATTGCCAGAGAGCAAATGTTTTGCCGAGCCATTCTTTTATCGACGCCCAATGATTGGCAAGCCCGAAACCGGCGAGCATTATTTGAAGCGCAAATAAGACCAGAACGAAAGGCGTTTGATTGACCAATTCGGAAAAAGAACGATAATGTTGAAAATGAATCAACCGTCCGGCATTGATCATTTGCAAAGACGCCGCTTGCCCGACCAGCGCGATAGCCGTCCAAATAGCAAATTTCTTCCATTTCGTATTGACCAAAAAGCCCGTCAGCAAAAATCCCGCGCTGATTGCCAAAGGCAGACAGAATTTTGCGTTTAAGCCTGTCTCGTTTGCCCGCAAATAATCGCTCAAAATCGTCCAGACAAACAAAACTATTCCCATCGTGCACAACAAAAAAGAGAACCCGCGAAATTTGAGATTATTTTCGGGCGCGCCGGAAATTTCGACCGAAGCCGAATCATGATTGTTGTCAATGGCGTAATTGTTTGAATCCATCGCTTGACCGGGAATTAAAAATCTAATTTTTTGAAAAAACCGTTAAAACTCCCGCCGCCGGAATTTTTGCGCTCAAAATCCCTTCTGCTTTAATCGTCACGTCCGGCGCAAAACCATTTGCTTCATTCGCGGTCGCGTAACCGATGCCGTATTTTCCCGCCGGAAGTCCTTGAATCGAAACGGTTCCCGGCACTTCCGTTTTGACGATCACCGCATATTTTCCATCAGCGTTGATAAAAGCCAACGGATCAAAGTTCGGATTCGAAGATTCGGCGCCGATGCGCTCGGCGCCGCTGCGAACGTAACGAAAATATTGCCGTAAAAACTTGCTCCGATCGGCGATCGTGAGACGCGGATTTTTTGAATCGGCGTCATTTAACAAATAATACTGGGCGCCGTTATCCGGTTCATTCGGAAAGGCGAGCGTATATTGTTGCCATGATGAATTACGACCAAACTTCAAATCCTCGTGCAGTGTCTGGTAATCGGCGCCGATCCATTCGAGCATTGCCGTTTTTTTGTTATATAAAATGGCGCTGTCCACGATACTTTGCAAAATCGTTCCGGTCGCACAACAATAACGGTGATAGGAAAACTCGCCGACATATTGCATAGCCCCCGAAGTCAGTCCGATCTGGGCTATATAAATTGGCGCATTAGCGGCACTGGTTGTCGATGGTGCGACAAAATTCGGCACAAACCCGGCAGCGATTAATCTGTCTCCCGCCGCTTTGATCGCCTGCCCAACCTGAGTTGCCGACCAGCTTGCCCCTGGCGTATCGGGTTCCAGAACAACTTCCCAGGAATTAGGTACGAAGCCATACTTGGTCTGCATATGCTGGTAAGCTGCCACGACAAATTCGGCATATTCCGCCGGACTGTTTTTATGCTCAAAGTCGCCGGTTCCCGAAACACCGCCAAAATCGACATAATTGGCATTGATCCAGAGCGTTTCGCCGCGAGCTGCGAGCCGCTGTCGCAAAGGCACGACCAGATTGTCAATGGTATTATCGAGTTCATTCCACTTGAACCCATTCGGATTGACTGTCGTCGGATTTGAATCATCGTTGATGATTTCATAACGCTTCGAATTATAAGCACTTTGCGTGACTTGTCCGGTGCGCCAGAGCGTAAACCAATCAGTCGAATTTTCAAGTCCGCTTCTGACTTCCAACCGCACACGGTTTAATCCAAGATCGCCGACCGCCTGGTCAAACAATGCGTTTTTGTAATTATCCCACGCCGGTGAATACAGTTGTCCCGCCTCGGCGACCGTTTCCCACCCGCCCATTGTCTGGTATCGAATAGCCGGATTTAAGGTGATCGTATTACCGCTAAGCGGGATAACGGTGACTGTTGCGGTTTTGGTAACGCTACCGGTCGCATTAGTCGCAGTTAACGTATAAGTTGTCGTCGCCGAAGGCGTGACGCTTTGCGAGCCGTTGAGCGCAACTGAACCGATTCCCTGATTGATCGTGACCGTCGCGGCATCGGTCGTCGTCCATGACAAAGTTGTGGGTTGTCCGAGCGTCACCAAAGTCGGCGTCGCCGTAAAAGTAGCTGTCGGCAATGGCAAAGTTGTCGTCGGAGAATTACGCGTAATAACCGCTAAATTTGCGGTCTGAACATTGCCGGCGGTGTCATAGGCTTTAGTTTGAAGCATATGTTTCCCGTTAACCGCGGCGGTGGTGTTCCAATTAAAAGAAACAAGCGTACTTGTTGTATTGGGGGCGACATTGTTCGTGCTTAACAGAATTCCGTCAAGCCAAAGTTCAACCCGGCTAATCCCCAGATTATCGGAGGCTTCGACCGTGATCGGAATTTGGTTGGAAACGCGCAGGTAATGTCTTAATCCGGTAAATTTGACACTCGGCACACTGCTATCCAATGTGTCAACTACCGAAGCTGCCTGCAAAGTAATATTGCCGGTACCACTCGCGACAGTCCACTTGACAGTCATTGTTTGCCCGCTCGTTCCGGCTTGATAATTTAGTGTGTAGAGAGCATTTTTCGTGCCCGTCGAATTCACTACCGAAGTATCGACAAAATTGGCAGCACTGCCATCACTGAGCGAGGCTTCCAATTTTCCGCCGGCAAACCACACGCCGACAAACAGTTTCAGCGTTTTTTGGGTCGTATCTGCCGGAACCGTTATCTGAAATCCGTTGTTCAGACCGGTAACAAAAACGCCGGTTGGAGTATTCGTCGTACTCGCACTTGGGGTGCCGCCAGTCCAGGTATAAAGATTCGGATTGTTTGAATATCGCTGAGGAGTGCCGCTTCCAATAACCGTGTAATTACTGATCTGCGGCGATACTCCGCTCTTATGATTGAAAGTGTTGGCGGCAGTTAATCCCCAATGCGCCCAATCCGCCGTTCCTTCGCTCGGGAGATTCACATTTGTCGGAGGCGTTGTTTGACTCCCGGAAAGAACTCCGATCAAATTATTCTGGGCAGATAAATTTGCTTGGGGCAGGCTTGAAAACTGTTCAAATTGTTGAGATCGTCGTTCAGGATCATTTATTTCAAACGGATTAAAAGAGTGTTGGTTGGTCAACAACAAACTAATCGGGATGTCATATTGCGAAAAACCATAGCTATGGACAACCGGGACTGAAAAGCAAACAATTGTTAGAAAAAAAGCAAAAAAATGTCTAATTGTTAAAGACCAACGAATAGATTTCATTATTTTATAACCAAAAACAATCAAAATGATTAACTTCCTGAAAAAAAATTTGTGTTTATTTTTAATGGCGGGAAACCATCTTTTACTTTGGAGGGGGGCTGGGAATAATAAACTACAATATATAGTAAAACCTATGACGGACTGAAAAGTCAAGAACAAATTTTTAAACATTTGACCTGATTTAACCGAAAGAAATTCATTGAGCAGGCGATTGGCGGGTCTGAAAAAAGCAGCTAATTGTTTTGTCGAGGAAGTGTTAAAGCAGAGAAAACACACTTCGATTTTAGTGAAATAAAAAGCCTTTAAGTCAATCGCAGTAAAGGAAAAACTGCCCGTAGATCAAGACACAATTCTCCAAACCCGAGAGTCTGAATCTCGCAGTTTAACGGCAATTGACTTAGAAATTATTTAAATTTTCAGGGAGAAAAAATTAAACGTTATTTTATGGTCGGATGGGATTATTTGGTTGGAAGGATTTGCGTTTCCAGCGCAATTGAAAGGAATGTGATCGTTTTTTTGCCGCTCGGAGATTCGACAATTTAAAAGTGATGATTTAATTCAAACGTCGGAAGGAAAGTTTAGAGAGAGCTATTTTTAAAACGGGTTTTGAATTGATTGAAAATTTCGGAGACCTTTAGGTTTGACAAATCTGACCGCTG
This sequence comes from uncultured Acidobacteriota bacterium, assembly GCA_902826505.1. Lineage (GTDB taxonomy): Bacteria > Acidobacteriota > Blastocatellia > Pyrinomonadales > Pyrinomonadaceae > JAFDVJ01. The sequence continues at coordinate 3,823 of CADEFG010000224.1, read as the reverse complement.
AAATAATAGTTAATTGAAAGCCAATCGATTATAAATTGCGCCCCGGCAAATGCAGATCTTCAATTATCAATTATCAACTATTTCAGCACTTTTATTTTTCTGCTAATCACGCGTTGGATCAATTTCTAAAACGCCGGCAAAATAGAATGTAATTGTTCAAGTTAGAACTCTTAAAGTTTCGCCCGTGCAAATTTTAGAAAAAAACTTCACCGTAAACCGGAGATATTTTTGATGCAATCATTTGAACAGAAGTGTCCATAATTCCTGGAAACTAAGGTGGTAAATCACAATCGCGTTGTAGATTGCCCAGCCCGCGACAGTCATCAGCAAAGGCTTATCCTGAAGCAGCATTTTGCTCGGGTTACCGCCATTTTTAGGATTGTTGATGAGCGCCATATAGCGCAACAATCCATAAATTACAAAGACCGTTCCGTAAATCATCTGGTCGGTTCCGAATTTTTCAATCGTCTCGGGCGCAACCGTATAAAGCGCGTAGCAAACGATCGCCGCGCCAATAATTATGTTGTTGACTTGTTCCAAATAACTGACGGAATATTCGTTTAACACTTCTCTGTGTTCGGCGGCGTTGCCCGATAATGTCAACAATTCTTGTCGCCGTTTTGTAAAAGCTAAAAAAAGCGCCAACAAAAAAGCACAGACGATCAACCAGTGTGACGGCATTACGCTGACGGCAATTGCGCCGCCCACAACCCGCGCCACAAATCCTGCCGCGATGGTCATCGTATCAAGCACGATCAGTCGTTTTAATAACAAACAATAGCTCAAGGTCAGGATGAAGTAGAATAAAGCGATAAAGAAAAATTTAAAGCCAATCATTGCGGCAAGCCAAAATGCGGCGACAAATAAAACTCCCGCCGCAAATAAGGCAATCGGAACCGGTAATAATCCTGAACTAATCGGACGATGCCGTTTTTCAGGATGCGCCCGATCTTCTTCCGCATCGAGCCAGTCGTTAAAAATATAAAGTCCGCTTGCCAAACAACAAAAGACGGTAAAGGCGATCAACGAACTTCCAATTGCGGACAAATCCGTTAATTTTCTTCCAAACAGCAGTGGCGCGAAAATAAACAGGTTCTTCACCCATTGATGCGGGCGCATCGCTGCTAGAATCAACCTCAATAAACCTTTTTTTCTGGCGGTTAACTCCGTACTGTTTGAGAGGATTACAGGTGCTTGTTGTGACATATATTTCTCCGCTTACGGCATAACTTACGCTGATTTCGCCGCTCGTTATAACTGAAAATAAATAATTTCCGTAAAAAACTCCAAATATTATTTTGCTTATGTTTAATGATTAAATGCTTATTAGGCAGCCACTTTCCGAATTTCAGGAAAAATCTTCGGCTTGTCAGATATTTTTTTCAGGGTTGAAAATCTGTTCTTAAATTTCAGGAACGGTTTTTCTATAAAATAATAGGAAATGGCTGCCACTATTAAAACTGCGGTAAATCTGATGCCCTGCAGCATTGCCCGCGACCACGTTTCGGGCGTACCAATCAGATAGATGACAGGTATATGCCATAGATAAATACCGTATGACAGACGACCGACCCAGACCAACGGCGGAAATTTGAGGATCGTCTGCGTCAATTTCAGCGGCTGTCCCATCAAATCCATAATCACAAAACCAACACAAATTGCGGTTAAGCTTAGGACGCCGTATTTGTAATAAAGCTCATCGCCGACCCCAAAAACGACTAACCAGCACAAAAGCAAAGCCGCGCCAAACGCCAGAATTCTGCTCAAAATAATCGTCCAATTTTTTTTCGGCAGCAGATTGTTCACCACTAAGACGCTGACGAAAGCCCCGACCAGCATTGCATCGGCTCGCGTATCCAGACTCATATGCAGACGATCGTAGGATTGATCTCCCTGCCAGAGCCAAAACCGATTTAAATAGACGCCAATGATTCCAATCCCCAAAAACAGCAGCATCCCACGATAATTTGTCTTCAAGCGTAAAAAAGCCAGCAGCAGCAATGGAAAAATTATGTAAAATTGCTCCTCGACCGCGAGTGACCAGGTATGTCCAAGTTCGTGATGATGCAAGCCCCCAAAGACCTGCACCCAATTGGCGACATAAAAAAGTGTTGCCAGAATGTATTTATAACTTGCCTCGGCTTCTTCTTTTGTTTGGTAAAATGTTGAATAGATGGCAAACAACGTCAATAAAACCAACAAAACAGGCAGCAATCGAAGCGAACGCCGCAGGTAAAAATTCTTTAAACTGATCGTTCCCGTCTTTTCCCATTCCTGGAGAAGTAAGGTCGTAATCAGAAAACCGCTGAGGACAAAAAAAACATCGACACCGATGTTTCCCGCCCTGACATAAGGCAGGGAAATATGCCAGAAGACGACTGCTAACACCGACAGTCCGCGTATGCCGTCAAGTTCCGGGCGATTTCCCAACTTAAATGATGAAAAATTTTCCTGCTCCAGTTTTTGCATAAACAGTGAGTATCGGCGGCTCCCTTGATAATTATACGGAGCCCGCCTGATTTAATAAGGTTTACAGAAATCTATGGTAATTTTCCATTGACCTCCACCGTCTGTAACTTTCTATCTGCTTGGCAGATTTGATTTTGTGAAGGGCTTACTAAACGTAAATCCTTTTAATAAATTCGGTGCTGTTGAATCAGCCGAACTCGCCGCATCATCAAGATTCAACCCATCCTTCACCAAATCCGGTGAACTCAGTCCCTTGCCAAAACCAGCTTGAAAAGACGGACTTCCCGCCGCGTTATAACGCTGTCCGAAAACGCCTTCGCTACTTCCATCCTGTCCGAAACTATTCCAGACAACGATGAAATTGCCGGTTGTGTCTTTGGCGATATAGGCATTATATTGATCGTTGGCGGTAAATGTATTGATCTGAAATTCGCTGCCCTGCGTAACACCTGCCGCGTTGTAACGCTGCCCGTAAACGCCTCTGCCGCTGCCATCCTGTCCGAGACTTTCCCAGACGACCACAAAGTTGCCGCCGGAATCAATTGCCGTCGCCGGATAAGCCTGATCGCCACTCGTAAAAGTATTGACCCGAAACTCGCTGCCCTGCGCGACGCCTGCCGCATTGTAGCGTTGCGCGTAAATTCCGATGCCGGAGCCATCTTGTCCGAGACTGCTCCAGGTAATGACAAAATCTCCGGCTGTGTTGACTGAGATCCAGGAATCAGACTGATCATTGGCTGTAAAGGTATTGACCCGAAACTCGCTGCCCTGCGCGGCGCCCGCTGCATTGTAACGGCGCGCGTAAATGCCCTTACCACTACCGTCCTGTCCGACGCTTTCCCAAACGGCAACAAAATTACCGTTTGTATCCATTGAAACGGAAGGCTGGCGCTGGTCGTCGGTCGTAAAGGTATTAAGCTGAAATTCGCTCCCTTGCGGAACGCCGGCGGCATTAAAGCGTTGACCGTAGATACCCATCAAACTGCCATCCTGCGCATCACTCACCCAAATAATAACGAAATTGCCGTTCGGAGCCATCGCAATAAACGGATCGTGCTGATTATCGGTTGTTGTTGTATTAACCTGAAATTCGCCGCCGATCGGGACGCCTGCCGAATCATATCTTTGACAATAAATTCCATAACCGCTGCCATCTTGATTTCTGCTTTCCCAAACGATCGCAAAATTGCCGGTTCCATCGATCGCGACGCGCGGCACGAATTGGTTATCCGCAACACTTGTATTGACCTGAAATTCATTGCCCAACGGAGCTCCCGCGGCATCGTAACGGCGGCCATAAATCCCCCAGCCGCTGCCGTCTTGCCCCGTTCTTTGCCCTGTGACTACCACATTG
>CADEFG010000223.1 GCA_902826505.1 uncultured Acidobacteriota bacterium | reverse complement strand
TCGAATTGAGCCGCGCCAAATTATTAGCCGGCGTGCCGTTATAATCTGAAAAACTTCCGCCGATCAGAATCTGTCCGTTCGGCTGCAAAACGATCGTTTCGATTCCGTTACCGGTCGTAATCCCGGCGCCGCCCGAATTAAAGCTGCTGTCGAGCGAACCGTCGGTATTGAGCCGCACCAGATAAAATTGTGACGGCGCGCCGTTGAAAAAGATAAAATTGCCGCCGACCAAAATGCGCCCGTCTGTCTGAACGGCAATCGCGTTGACGAAGCCGTTATAGCCTTCGCCGATGTTGAAACTCTCGTCAATCGAGCCATTGGCATTGAGCCGCGCGAGCCGGTTGAACGAACGCCCGTTGACCACGGAAAAACCGCCGCCGATCAAGACGCGCCCGTCCGGCTGGACGGCGACGGCTTGCACCTGACTGCCAAACCCGGTTGCGCCCGCGCTGAATGTCGTGTCCAAATCACCGCCCGCTGCGAAGGTTTGAATTGAAAATGTAATCAAACAAAGGAGGATATTCAGAAATAACTTTCGAGTGGTTAATAGTTGGTTCATATTTTTTTCCTTAAACTTTAAAAATTTTGATAATCGTTTGTTTGAAAAGCTGCCGATTACTTTCGGTTTTCCCAAGACGGCATTCGTCGATTTTTTATTTCACCTGCGACTAAAAATGCATTGACAGAAATCGTTCCATGCCGATAATTTTTTTCCAATAATTAAAATGAAGATAAATAATGAGAATCTAATCCTCTTTAAATTTTTCATTTATCAAAATACCCCGAACAAAATTTTCTGATATGACGAGTTTGGCTTGACCTCGCCTGAAAAATCTTCAAAACTGTAATCAAAAGTTCTCAAAAGTTCTCAAAATATATGCAGGAGCTTTCGGAATCAAAGGTTTATGAGTTTGAAGAATTCCGGCTTGACGCGAAAAGTCATCGGCTTTTTCGCCGTGAATCGGGCGAACTCGTGCCGCTGACGCCGAAAGCCGTCGAGCTGTTACTTGTTCTGGTTCAAAGCAAAGGGCGGATTTTGACAAAGGACGAACTGCTCGACACGGTTTGGGACGAGACGATCGTCGAAGAATCGAATCTTTCGCAGACGATTTTTGTGCTCCGGAAAACTCTCGGCGAAAATACCAAAGAACCGCGTTTTATCCTGACCGTCCCGAATCGCGGTTATCAATTTATCGCGGCGGTGCGCGAGATCGGAACCGAAGATAAAATTCTCGAAGAAGAGTTTTTAACCGATTTTCAAAGTCCGGAAGTCCGGAGTCCAAATTCTAAAATCCAAAATCCAAAATCATTTAGGCTCACCTTATTGATCGTTCCGGCGGTTTTGCTTTTGGCGTTCGGGATTTATAAATTTTATCCGGCGGCGAAACCGGCGACCATCCGCGAAATAAGATCGATCGCCGTTTTGCCGTTTGAAGATTTGAGCGCCGCGCAGGCGGATAAATATCTCGGCGTCAGTTTGGCGGAAGCGCTGGCAAATAAATTCAGCTGATTAAAACAGATTACCGTGCGCCCGTCGCGGTCGGTTTCAAAATATGCGGAAAGCCGCGAAGATGCGAGCAAAATCGGGCGCGAGCTGCAAGTCGACGCCGTTCTTGACGGACGGATCCAGCATGTCGGCGAACGCCTCCGCCTCAGTGTTCAACTTATTCGGACAGTCGACAACGTAACGATCTGGACGGAAAATTTCGATGACGAATTTACAAACTTTTTCGCCGTCCAGGATTCGATCAGCCAAAAGGTCGTCAAATCTCTCGCCCTTCAGCTCGACGAAAACGAGCGCCATAAATTCAACCGCCACGGGACGGAAAACGCGGCGGCTTATCAGGAATATTTGCGCGGACGATATTTCTGGAACAAACGCACCGCCGACAATCTGCAAAAGGCGATCGAACATTTCGATCAGGCAATCGAAAAAGATCCGAACTTTGCGCTTGCCTATACGGGTTTGGCGGATTCATATCAACTGCTCGCGGAATACAGCGCGGCGGCTCCGCACGAAGCTTTTCCAAAAGCCAAAGCCGCCGTCAAAAAAGCTCTCGAAATTGACGATCAATCGGCAGAAGCGCACACCGCGCTTGCCTATTCGCAGGCATTTTATGATTGGGATTGGACGGGCGCGGAAAAATCTTTCAAACGGGCTATCGAGTTAAACACGAATTACGCGACCGCGCATCAATGGTATGCCGAGTTTCTGGTGGCGATGGGACGTTTTGAGGAATCCCGCGCAGAGTTTGAACGCGCTCTCGAACTCGACCCGGTTTCGCCGATCATTCTGACCGATCTGGCGGCGCTCTACGACCAGATTGGCAATGCCGAACAGGAAATCGAACAATCGCGCAGAGTCATCGAAATCGACCCGAATTTTGCCTACGGGTATTTTTATTTGGGGCTCGGCTACGAACGAAAAGGAATGGATGCGGAAGCCAGCGAAACACTTGCCAAAACTATGCTGCTTTTCGGCGAACCGCCGGAATGCGCCGATGAAGTAAGAGCGGCGTTTGCCAAAAACGGGATCAAAGGCTGGTGGCAAAAACGGCTCGAACAAATTGAAACGCGACCGCATTTAAAGAATTTTCAAGCCTATCACAAAGCCCTCGTGAAAATTCGTCTGGACGATAAGGAAGGCACTTTGGAAGCATTAAATCAAGCCTTCGGGCGAAAAGATCGATTGGTCATTCACGCCAAATACGAGCCGCGTTTTGAGCCTTTGCGACCAGACCCGCGTTTTCAGGACTTACTGCGGCGGATGGGATTTCAGATGACAAATCCCGGTCAATAAAATTCCGCAACTTTATTAACCGGGATTCATCGGTTTGATCTTAACCGAATTTGGTTAAGGTGTATAACCGCAATCAAATGATGAACACCGCAATAAAACCGCATCCTCAAAACCGAAATTCACATTTTTAAAATTAACCGAGTAACCGGCAAAGTATAATGTCGAATTTAAGAAACCGTTGGCAATTGCCCCGACCTTAACGACATTGAATCCGTCCTTGTTTTCGACATTAAACTGGCTGAGAGATAATTGCGCGCCATTTACTTTCGAAATCTTACCAAACCACGCGTCGGTGTGGGCGTTCATACCGCCCGGACCGTCCGGATTCGGATTTGATCCCCGAAGCGATTCCCATGTGTTGCCCGCACAAATAACATTGCCGTCCACGTCAATATCGAGAGACGTAATTTCCGTATCACCAAAAGGAATGTGCCTCCAAACCGTTGTCCCCGAAGGGTCGAGTTTGGCTATCCAACCTCTGCCAAATTCGGAACCGACCGCAAAAACATTGCCCGTGGCGTCAACCTTCAAACGGTTCGCATAAACAAATCCGGATCCGGGAGGCAGCTGAATAGGCAAACTTCGGTAAATGGATTGCCCGTTCGCAGCGTTGAACTTTTCGACCTGCGAAGTCACGGACACGTAGTCCGGATTAAAGCCGCCGCCGCCTATCACGCTGTGGTCTTCGCCTAAAACATAAACCGAACCGTCTCTGCCGACCGCCAGATCTTTGGGTTCTCCGATTCCGTCAACAACAATCGTCGTGCTTGTTCGATTACAATTTGCGTCGAACGTGAAGCGTGTAATATCGAAAAGTCCACCTGTGGCTGGATTATTATTATGATCGCGTTCTCCGGTATTAGTGATGCGAACGCGCGTCACGGCGGTCAGTATTGTACGTCCCATCGCGTCCGTCCCAAACTGCATACCGTTTTTACCTTCATCGTTTGATGTGACAAATAGAGAAGCAAATGAAATTTGAGTACCGCCCGCATCAAATTTGGCGACAAAAATATCATAGCCCTGACCTCGCGAGCTGCCGGCGACGTAAACATTTCCCGCCGGATCGACAAAAACATCCGTCGAATTGTCTTCCAGCAAATCCGGAATCATACTCAGCCAAAGCTGATTTCCCGCAGAATCGAATTTCGCAACCCATGAATTAAAGTCAGCCGTCGCCCTGTTATAGGTATAACCGGTGAGAAAAACATTTCCGGCGGAATCGTAGGTCACATCGGTCGCAAAATCAGGGTTAACCTCCTGATTATTTGGAGCGGCGAACTGGGCAGCCCAAATTATCCCGTAATTTACGCGCATTTGAACGGGTACGAGTTTATCAATTCCGTCGTACGGATTGTTGGCTCGAACGAGCATTCCGTAATCTTTCCAAAGAAACGGCAGACCGTTTGAATAAAGATACATCCGCGCGGAATTGCCGTAGGTCGATTCGGGTTCGAAAAGTGCGGTCACGCCGCTCGGAAGATTTTGCGCCGACAACGTTAATTTCCCGTCGTAATTAAAGCGGTTGATCGCGATGTCGTAAAAGGTCGATTGTCCGGCAACGATAAATTGCGCCGACGGTGTGACCGAAAGCGAGATCGAAGGCGCGGGTTGCGTGATTAATTTGACGACGATCGGCGCAATCGTAATGCCGGGAGCCGTGCCTTTGACGTTGATATTGAATGTTCCGACCGGTGTATTGGTCGAGGTCTGCAATTTTAAGGTCGAGCTTGCCGCCGTGGTCGTGTTCGGATTAAAGGTCGCCGTCACGCCCGACGGCAAACCGGTCGCCCCGAGCGTAACTTTGTCGGTGTAGCCGTCGCGGTTGATCTTTATCGTATAAGTCGCCGTTTGTCCGACCCGGACGGTTTGCGTCGTCGGTACCGCCGAAAGCGAAACGCTGCCCGCCGCCAAAATTTCTGCCGGTAAAACGAGCGCAAAAAAGCCTAACAGCATCGAACAGATCGTAATTATTTTGATATTTTTTTGTTGTTTCATTATTTTCTCCTAAAAACTTAAAGCTGCTTTTTGCCAATAAAAATCGAAACGAAAACATTTGGCGGGAAATAATTCAGTTCGGCGCGGCGCGTTTTTTCGTTCCCGGTTGTTTTCGTTTCCGCCGTCCGCCTAAAATTTATTGTCAACGGTTTCATTACAAATCCGTGGCGATTCAAAAATCTTCAAAATCGCTCTCAGAATTTCTCAAAAGTTATTAGAACCGGTATTTGAGCCGGTAAATCAACAAATGATTCAGACAAGCAAAATGATTTTTATTGTTTTGAGTTCACTATTTATCGTGAATCCCCCACGCCCGGCTCTCGGAAAGTCCAAAATGAATTTTGAAACTGAACTTTCGTTAATCGCTTTTATAAATTTATTTAGCTTGACCGTCTTTGCGCCTTTGCGCCTTTGCGGGAAATTAAATTATTGATTTCCCGCAAAGGCGCAAAGGCGCAAAGATTAAAGCCTTATCAATGTTTGGATTCGACAAAAAGCGAGCCAATTAATCCAAACCATTCTAATCTTCGATTTTTGGGACGATGCCGGTTATTTTCCGGCTTTCTGGTATAATTTTTTTATGACGAAAACGGCAAGCGGGTTCAAAAGAGAAAAATTTGAAACGCAAATTCAAAGATTCTCCGCCGGCAAACCGATTGCAAACGAGACCGATCAGCTCGCCGTCGAAGAGCCTTTGGAAATTCGAATCGGTTTCACGGAAAACGGAAAAACCGTTTACAAAGCCGTTTCGATCACGATGCGCACGCCCGGCGCGGACGCCGAACTCGCCGCCGGATTTCTTTTTACCGAAGGAATTTTAGAGTCCCCGAGACAGATTTTAGCGATCAAACATTGCGGCAAATTTCCGAATAATCAAAACACGCTCCGCGTTGATCTGGCAGAAAACGTCCGGCTCGATCTCAAGCGGTTGACGCGAAATTTTTACACGACATCGAGCTGCGGCGTGTGCGGTAAATCTTCGCTCGAGGCATTAAAAATTGCCGGCGCGAAAAAAATCCGACAAACCGGTTTGCCGAAAATTTCATCCGAAATCATTCACCAATTGCCCGCCGCTTTGCGAAAACATCAAACCGTTTTTGACGAAACCGGCGGACTGCACGCCGCCGCGTTGTTTGATCTGGCGGGCAATCTGATTGATCTCAAAGAAGATGTCGGGCGTCACAATGCAGTTGACAAATTGATCGGTCAACAGTTTTTAGAAAATCATTTACCGCTTTCGGAAATGATTCTTTTTTTAAGCGGACGGGCGTCGTTCGAACTTGTCCAAAAAGCCGTTATGGCGCAGATTCCGCTGGTTTGTGCGGTCGGTGCGCCGTCGAGTCTGGCAGTCGAAGCCGCCGCGGGTTTTGATCTGACCTTACTTGGATTTGTCCGCGAAAAGCGGTTTAATATTTATACGGGATTTGAAAAAATTTATTAGTTCAAACTTCCCCGATTACAATTGAACCCCTTTAAAATTAAATGAAAATTCCGGCGGCGCTGATTTTTTTCGCGGCGACTGCGCTTGTTTTTGTCACAGCGAAATAACCGGGAAGATGCCGAATATAAAATCAAATGGATCAAGGAAATTCTGGGGTAAATCATAACGAAGAAGATTTAGGGAAACTGAAGGTCGGCAAGGCAAAAAAAACCGCCGCCGGACTTTCCGCAGTTTTCAACACGACCCGCGAGATCGTCAAAAAAACCGGCGTCGTGCGCGGCACCAAACTGCTTTTAAAGCTCAACCAAAAGGGCGGAATTGATTGCAATTCGTGCGCCTGGGCTGATCCGGACGGCGAGCGGACGACCGCCGAATTTTGCGAAAACGGTGCGAAAGCGATCGCCGACGAAGCGACGACCAAAAAAGTCGGCGCCGATTTTTTTGCCAAATACAGCGTCGCCGAGCTTTCCCGCCAGTCCGATCAATGGCTCAACGCGCAGGGACGCATCACCGAACCCGTGGTTTTGCGCGAGGGCGCGACGCATTATGCGCCGATCACCTGGGAAGACGCTTTCAAACTGCTTTCCGAGGATTTAAATTCGCTCAAATCGCCCGACGAAGCGATCTTTTACACGTCGGGCAGAACTTCGAACGAAACGGCGTTTCTTTACCAGCTTTTCGTCAGGCAGTTCGGCACGAATAATTTGCCGGATTGTTCGAATATGTGTCACGAATCAACCTCGGTCGCGCTTTCGGAATCGACCGGTCTGGGCAAAGCCTCGATCCGTTTGGAAGATTTGGAAAACACCGATCTGATCATCATCATCGGTCAAAATCCGGGAACGAACGCGCCGCGCATGATGTCGTCGCTCCAAAAAGCCAAGGAATCGGGCGCACGGATCATCGCCGTCAACCCGCTGCCCGAAGCCGGTTTGCTGAATTTTACAAATCCGAATCCGCAGCATTACAAAAATTATCTGAAATATTCGGCGGCAATGGCGACCGGTCAAAGCACAAAATTCGCCGATTTGTTCTTACCGATCCGGATCGGCGGCGATATGGCTTTTTTGAAGGGCGTCATGAAGATTTTGCTCGAACGCGAAAAATACAGCCCGACACCGATTTTCGATCATCAATTCATCGCCGAAAAAACCGAAGGATTTCAGGATTTTATCGCCAACCTCGAAACGATTCCGTGGGAAGATATTCTTGCTCAAAGCGGTTTGACGCGCGAACAGATCGAAGAGGTCGCCGAAATGTATATCGCCGCGAACCGCACGATAACCTGCTGGGCGATGGGCGTCACGCAGCATAAAAAGGCGGTCGCAACGATCCAGGACATCGCCAACCTCCATTTTTTGCGCGGGAACATCGGCAAACAAGGCGCGGGACTTTGCCCCGTGCGCGGTCATTCAAACGTCCAGGGCGACCGCACGATGGGCATCTGGGAAAAGATTCGCGACGATTTTAAGGAAAAACTCGAAAAGCAGTTTCACTTTAAAGTTCCGAAAACACAGGGCTTTGACACGGTCGAATCGATCAAAGCGATGCACGACGG
>CADEFG010000222.1:2678-7800 GCA_902826505.1 uncultured Acidobacteriota bacterium | reverse complement strand
AAATTATAGTATCTGACAAAACTTGTTAGAAAAACAGATCTTTGATAAAAACTGATAATGCGAAAAAAGGTAGCTGAACCTGAGCGACTTGATAAATATTTGGTCAATTACGGCGACAACAACGATGATTTCAAAGCGCTTGTTTTGAAACTGTTGTCCGAACTCCAGGATATTGAAAAAGTTCATCAATTAACCAATGTGCCGGTTTCGACTATTTATCTATGGCTCGCCGAGTGGAATAAAAAAAAGAAAGTTCTTTAACCAATCGGCGCGGGCAAGGCGGTGGTTGCCGAGCGCGTCTGCCTGATTCCGGGAAAACAGCCTTACGAGAACTTTTGAAGACGCGGTCACACTGGACGACTTTGCAGATTCAACAACTCATTAAACAGGAGTTTGGCGCAGATTATTCGACTCGTCAGGTCATTCGCGTCTTGCGCGGGCTCGGACTTTATTTTTACAAGCCGTTTCAATTGGACGAAAAAAGACCGGATCAAGCGGCGCAGATGATGACCGATGCGCTTTTCGAAGCTTTTGCCGAACTCGCTCGAAAAGGTGTTGATCTGAAACGCGTGGCGATTGGCTTCGGCGATGAAAGTTCGCCGCAAATGGCACCGAACACGGCGCGGTTCTGGAGCGTCATCAAAGAGCCGCGAAAAGTATTGACAACGAAGATCAGACGCAACACCTTCGGCTTTTACAGTTTGCGCGGCAACGACTGCATTCTTGAAATCGAAAGCAGCAAAGCGGTGCAATTTGTCGAAGTATTATCAGTTATCAAAGAACGAAATCGGGAGTTCGATTATCTGATCTTGATTTGGGACAATCTGCGCTCACACAAGAGCGAGATCGTACTTAAACAAGCTGAACAATTGAACATCATATTGGTAAATTTACCGAAATATTCACCAGATTTGAATCCGATCGAATATGTTTGGAAAACAGTTAAAAGAGCGATCAGCCAATCGAATGAAGTCAAAGATAAAGAATCTTTGGCAGAAATCATTGATTCGACTTTTCAAAAAGCGACGAGAAAATTGTCGTTCGCTCGAAATTGGATTCAAAATATTTTCAATCCGGTTTATAACTCGTTTTTCTAATTCGTTTTGTCACTAACTATAATAATTACAGCCAGGCTCTAAAACTTAAATAAGTGTTCTTAAAATCAGTGAAATCCGTATAATCCGTTGTCAACCTTCTTTATGCTGAAAAAATCCGCGAGAATGAAGATCTTACTGGTTGTTTATGTCTTGATTCTCGCGGGTATCGTTTTTGTGGCAGACCGTCGTGGCACTCGCTATTTACTCGATTTTGTCGGATATATTCCGTACGGCGACAAGCTCGGACATTTCGGTTTGATGGGGATTTTTTCGTTCTTGCTAAATTTGGTTTTCGATGCGCGAACGATAAATCTTTGGAAGCTTAACTATTTGCTCGGAAGCCTGATCGTTTTGGTGGTCGTCACGATCGAAGAGATCTCGCAGCTTTTTATTCGCGGACGCACTTTTGATTGGAGCGATCTGATCTGTGATTATCTCGGAATATTTTTGTTCGGCGAATTCGCCAGATTTATCTGCAATCGGGGAAAAAAAGCGGAAACCCGCGCGTAAGCAAGTGGGCAATTGGCGGAGATTCTGACTTTGCCCGACTGGCGCGCAAAATCTAAAGTAACGTCTGCAACGCGGACAACAGCAGTTCTTTGAGATTTGTATCTTTGATCAAAAAAGCGTCAGCCAGATCGTTGTCGGAATTATTTTCGACCAGACCGCTTAAAATTAGACAGGGAATTTTCTTTTCGGCAGAATTGGCACGAATGATCCGGCACAGATCGTAGCCGCTCATATTCGGCATGATCGCGTCGGCGACTACCGCATCGAATTCGTTTTCGAGCGCGATTTGCATTGCCGCCAAACCGTCCTCGGCAGTCAAAACCTCAAAACCCGCTTTTTGCAAGATGATTTCGATAAAACGGCGCATTGATGTGTCGTCTTCAGCGAGTAAAATTTTCTTTTTTTCGAGTATCGCCATAAAAATTGGTCGGGCTGTATTTGCAGCTTAAATAATCCAAATCATAGAAAATAAATAATTTGGGGGTAGAGAACCAATTATTGAGGACGCTTTTAGATTAAAAAACTTGCCAACCTTTTGTCAATAACCTTAAACTAAACCTTTCATAAATTTTATGTATGAATTCGCCGTTACGCCGGCTGTAACACAATTAAGACGCGCCGGAGTCATCATCACGGAAATCACGCCCGAATCTCTGGCGGAAGAACTCGGCTTGGAAACCGGCGACCGGATCGTCAAGGTCAACGGGCGCTCCGTCCGCGATTATCTCGATTTTCGTTTTCAAACCTCGGGCGAAACCGAACTCGATTTCACGGTCAAAAAAACGAGCGGCGAAACCTGGGAAGTCGAACTCGAACGCGAAGAAGGCGAAGATTTCGGTTTGATGTTCGAGCAGATCGTCCCGCGCCAATGCGCCAACGAATGCATTTTTTGTTTCTGCAAAGGCAACCCGGCGGACGCGCGACCGTCGCTTTTTGTCCGCGACGAGGACATTCGGCTCTCGTTTCTTTACGGCAATTACACCACTTTGAGCTCGATAACGCCGGACGAGATGAAACGGATCGTCGAACAACGTCTCTCGCCGCAATATGTTTCGGTTCACGCGACCGATCTGAAAACCCGCGCGTATCTTCTTGGCGTTGACGAAAAACGCGCTGATATTTTTGATAAACTCAAAACCTTGCTCGATAACGACATTGAAATCCACGCGCAAGTCGTTTTGTGCCCGAATATTAACGACGGCTTGCAGCTTGAAAAAACCCTGCGTGATCTCGCCGCGCATTACCCGCGCATTGTTTCGACGGCGGTCGTACCGGTCGCTTTGACGCGCTATAACACGGACGAAAGATTAACCAAAGTAACGCCCGAATTCTGCCGCCGGACGATCGCCGAGGTCGAAAAACTGCAAAAGGAATTTCGCCGTGAATTAGGCGTGACGTTCGCTTTCCTCGGCGATGAAATCTACATCAAAGCAGGTTTGCCGATTCCGTCCCGAAAGCATTACGGCAATTATCCGCAGATCGAAGACGGCGTCGGGATGATTCGCTCGTTCCTCAATTCGTTTGAAAAGCTGCTCAAAAAGATTTCCCGCGAAGACGCAAAGGCGCAGAGTTTTGTGGCGGAAAATATCAGAACGCACGAATTGGCGATCAAGCCGGCGAATCGTCAATCGTCAATCGTCAATCGTCAATCGCTTCACGGCACGATCTTAACGGGCGAAATGTTCGCGCCGATCCTCAAGGAACAAATCGAAAAATTAAACGAAATTCGCGGTTCGAAATTAAAAGTTCTCGCCGTTCCGAATACCTATTTCGGCGGCGATGTCGCGGTTGCCGGACTTCTTACGGGACAGGATTATCTTGCCGTCAAGGATCAAATCGAAGGCGATTTTGTGATTATTCCGAAACATACGATCAAATCGGACGAACCCATCTTGCTCGACGGAATGCAGTTCGATGATTTGAAAGCGCAGTTCAACGTCCCGATCTATGAGATGGATTTGCCGGATTTTATCAAGGAATTTTCAGTCTGAATTTTTCACCGCGATGATTTCTGCGGCGATCGAAACAGCTATTTCTGCGGGCGTCCGGCTATTGATCGGGAGTCCGATCGGCGTACGAATCTGCGCGAGTTTTTTTTTATCGAAACCTTCTTTTTCGAGATTCTTCAAAAGAGTTTTCATCTTTGCACGGCTCCCGAGAACGCCGAAATATTTAAAGTTTTTATCAAAAAGCCGGCGAATCACAATCTCGTCGAATTTATAGCCGAGCGTCATCACGACGACGTAAACATTCTTTCCGCTTTCGATAAATTCACCGATCCGCTCGTAAGATTCAATGATTTTTTTCTCGTGAACGAATTTATTTTTCGCCAGCGTATTCAGATCCGTACGATCGTCAAAAAGCGAGATGTGAAAATCCATCTTTGAGGCGAGCTCCGACAGCGCGAGCGCGCAATGCCCGCCGCCGATGATGAACAGTTTGTTTTTGAAGCCGAGCTTTTCCTCATAGAAAAAATCAATGTCGCCGGTTTTTTCAAAGTGAAAATTTTCGGTTTGCGATTCATTTTCGGACGATAAATTTGAGATTTGAAATTTGAGATTTGAAATTTCCAATCGGCAAGCCAGATTATTTTCGAGCGCTAAAATGATTTTTCGAAGGTTTTCTAAATGTGAAGGATTTAACTCGAATAAAATAACGGTTTGCCTGCCCGAACAGATCATTCCGCTCGATTGCGGCGAGTTTTTTTGATGCACCTGTTCGATGATTTCCGCATCAATTCGTAATTCGTAATTCGTAATTCGTAATTTCGCTTGTTCGACAAGCCCGACTTCCATCACGCCGCCACCGATGCTTCCGCGCAATTCATCACGAGCGACGATCATCTTAAAACCTTGCCGTCCGGGCGAACTTCCCGAACTTTCCGCAACGACCAGAAGCATTAAAGATTCGTTTTGCTTCAACCGTTCGGCAGCAAATTGCCAGATTTCGAGTTCTTTGTTCATTCATCGTAAAACTGAAATAAACTCAACCGAGTTTTTCCAGATAAAATCGTTTGTCTTCTAAAAGTTCGTCGCGGTTGCTTTTATCGCCTACTTCAATTCCATCAAAATTTAATGAATTAAAATAAACGTACTTATTGTTTTGATAAGCATAGCGGCGATCCTCAAACTGAAGTCCTAAAGCGAAAAGTCCCGGGTCAAAGGTACCGTAAATTAAATCAAATGCAACTATTTTTTTACCTAAATAATTCTCGTTATTTATCATTGCAACAGTAAAAATGTCGACTTTTTCAATATCAAAATTACATTGAATATTTTGATGAATATGAAGTTCTATAACTCCTGTTGTTTGAGATGATTCAATACAAAGAAAACAATCTGCAAATTCGAGGTAATACCACCAATTCATTGGAGAAAAGAAATTAAATTCATCTTTGACTTCGGAATAGCCGGTTACATAAATGTTTTTTAACTCTTTGTTCAGACAGTTTTTTAATATTTTTATAGATTTTCGATTTCTGTCTTCGTTCATGGTTTTGTTCAAAAGCCATTACT
>CADEFG010000222.1:0-2668 GCA_902826505.1 uncultured Acidobacteriota bacterium | reverse complement strand
GGAAAATAGGCGCCGATGCCGGACATCAGTGGCGGTTCGCCGACGGCTTTTGAATTAAAGATCGCGAGGTTTTCACGCGCGGTTTCAAGCGGGAGAATTTCGATCTTTTTCGGAATGGAATAAACGTCGGGGATTTTGTAAGTCGAAAGCGCGTTCGAGCGAAGTTTGCCCTCGGCGTCATAAAAAACTTCTTCCATCGTCATCCAGCCGATGCCCTGGACGATGCCGCCTTCGATCTGCCCGTGATCGACCGAAGTGTTCATCGAACTGCCGAAATCGTGACAGCATTTGACGTAATCGACTTCGTAAATTCCGCGCCGGCAATCGACGCTGACGCCGACGATCGCCGTTCCGTAAACGTGATACGCAAACGGATGACCTTTCGCGACCGACCAATCGAAATTGATTCCCGGCGTGGCATAATGCGCGTGTTCGCTCAAATTGACGCGCTGCATGTAAGCTTCATTGACGAGCCCGAGCCAATCGAGATTCGTGCTTTCGCCACTGCGGAAAAAAAAACCGCGTTCGATCGAAACATCGTCCGCGTTTTGGGCGTCGACGAGCGGCGCGGCGACTTCTGTTAATCTTTGCAGAATAGTTTCGCAGGCGATCTGCGTCGCGCGTCCGTTCAGATCGGCGGCGGCTGACGCGGCGGTCGGCGAAGTGTTGGCGATTCTTAAAGTATTTGTCGTGTGAACTTTTACTCTTTCAATCGGCAGCGAAAAAACCTGCGCCGCGACCTGCGCGATCTTTGTGTTGACGCCTTGTCCCATTTCGACCGCGCCGGTCGAAACCGCGACCGAACCGTCGGTGTAAACGTGAACCAAGGATCGCGCCTGATTCATCGGTGTTTTCGTAAAACTGATGCCGAAACAAACCGGTTGCAGCGCGACGCCTTTTTTGACGAACTTGTTTGCTTGGTTAAAATCGTCGGCTTCCGCTTTCAGGCGCGCAAAATCGAACTGTTTGTCGGCTTGCGTCCACGATGTCGCGGCTTCCGATTCGGCGATTTGACCGTAGGGAAATTCATCGCCGTCTTTGATTAAATTCCGGCGCTGGATTTCGTCTTTCGAGATGCCTAATTTATCAGCCGCGTGCGCGATTGCCGATTCGATGACGAACATTCCCTGCGGTCCGCCGAAGCCGCGAAAAGCCGTGTTCGGCGGCAGATTTGTGCGGCACGAAAAGGCGGTCGCCGAAACGTTCGGGATAAAATAAGAATTCGTGCAGTGAAAAAGCGTGCGTTCCAAAACCGGCAAAGACAGATCGCAAGCCGCGCCCGCGTTTTGATAAAACGTGACTTCGTAAGCCGCAATGCGCAAATCTTTGTCCAAACCGATCTTGTAATCCGCCGAATACGGATGGCGTTTGCCGGTCATCCGCATATCTTCCATCCGGTGAAGCGCATATTTCACGGGTCGTTTCGTGAGCTGCGCCCCGACCGCGCAGAGTGCCGCCCACGCGTTTGCCTGATCTTCCTTGCCGCCAAAACCGCCGCCAAGCCGCGTCACATCAACTTCGAGCAAATTCATTGGCAAAGCCGTGACCCGCGAAACGGCGCGCTGGACGGCGGTCGGACCCTGCGTCGAAGAATAAATTTTTATTCCGCCTTGCTCGGTCGGGACTGAATACGCGCCCTGCGTTTCGATGTAAAGATGTTCCTGCCCGTTGACATCGGCGCGACCTTCAAAAACATATTCACAAGATTGAAAAGCATTTGCGGAATCGCCCAATTTAAAATGCTTCGGCGGCGCGATAAGTTCGCCTTTTGCCTGTGCTTCGCGCTCATTAGTGATGATTTCGAGCGGTTCGATCTCAGCTTTGATTAACTTAACAGCTGCGTGCGCCGCGCTTTCGCTTTCCGCCAAAACGAGCGCGACCGGCATTCCGCAAAAATGCACTTCCGTGTCGGCGAGAAGAGGTTCATCCGGCAAAATCCCGCCGATCTGATTCTCGCCGATCAAATCTTTTGCGGTGATAATGCGCACAACGCCTTCGGCTTGTTCGGCTTCCGATGTGTCAATGCTTTTTAATTTTCCGTGCGCAAGCGGCGAATCGTAAACACAAGCAAAAAGCGTTCCTTGAACGAGCGGAACATCATCGAGATAAACCGATTCGCCGCGCACATGCGATTTTGAATCTACATTTTTCATTCGTCTTCTAAGCTATTGTAATCCCAATCAATATTAAGTTTCTTATTCATTTCGGTAAAATGCTCAATATTTTTTGTTGCGATAAAAACATCATCCTGATTTTTGCTTATCATCAAAGCAAGAATTTCATCAGGTGAATTTTGGAAGAACTCTGTTCCCCAAAGATACGATTTGAATTCTGATTCCTTCCAATTTTGTCGGATATAAATTTCTTTTTCCTTACCAACATCACAACTGTTTGCGCTAAAAGGCAGAGCAAAAAGTGCTTGAAGGTAAGCTTCGGTGGTCAAAAAATTAAAAAGATTCCCGATTTCAAAATCCCAGTTTTCTTGGTCGTATGATAGATAAACATTTGGATTATCTTGGTCGAAATCAGAAAATTTTATTCCGGCTTGCCAAACAACTTGATTTTCATGATAGATAAGGACAAAGCCGTCTTTGTCAACATTAAGTTCTGATGGCAAAACCAAATGATCTTGCGTTTGATTGATTTGCTCGTTTTTCCCTAATTGAAG
>CADEFG010000221.1 GCA_902826505.1 uncultured Acidobacteriota bacterium | reverse complement strand
GAAGCGATCTCAAAAACACTTTTGCCGCTTACTTTGCAGCATTGCGTCTTGGCGGGAAACTTCTTTTTCTCCCGCCAAGACGCAAACCTGCAAAGAAAACGCCGAGGCTTTCGTCCGACTAATTTATTTTTGAGATGGCTTGTAGTTTTCTGGCAAAATGAGTTGTGCCAACCAGTATTGCGAAGAAGAGTGAGCATTTGCTTGCCCGGAATTTTCAAAGTCAACGATGTTCGCTACTGCTCACTTTCCCGATTATTCTGACAATAAATGCGAATTTGGCGATACGCCTTTTATTCAGTAAAGTTAAAGTTTATTTTATGAACATCCTTTCGCTCGAAAATGTCAGCAAAAATTACGGCATCAAACCGCTGTTCGAGAACGTCCGTTTGGGTTTCGAGGATGCGGACAAGATCGGCATCATCGGCGCGAACGGTTCGGGCAAAACGACATTTCTGCGCGTCGTCGCCGGCGCGGAAACGCCCGACACCGGACGAGTTGTTCGCGCCCAGGGCAAAACGCTCGCTTTCTTAGCGCAGAATCCGCAGTTCGACGATGAAAAAACCGTGCTCGAAACGATCTTCGCGGCAAGCTCGGGCGTCATGAAGCTGATCGCCGATTACGAAACCGCCTGTCACGATCTGGCAATCGACGGCAATGACGCAAAACTGCTCGAAAAAGTCGCGCATTTGCAGCACGAACTCGAAATTTCGGGCGGCTGGGAAATCGAAACGAACGCGCGGAATGTTTTGACCAGACTTGGCATTACCGACACCGCCGCGCCGATGAAAACGCTTTCGGGCGGACAGCGCAAACGCGTCGCGCTCGCGCATGAGCTGATTTTCAAGCCCGACATTTTAATTTTGGACGAGCCGACCAATCATCTCGACGCCGACACGATCGAATGGCTCGAAGATTATCTCAGGCGTTATTCGGGCGCGCTTTTACTGGTCACGCACGACCGCTATTTTCTCGACCGCGTGACGAATCGGATCTTCGAGATCGATCGCGGCGCGGTTCAAGCCTTCGCGGGAAATTACGCGTATTATCTCGAAAAAAAAGAAGAACAGGAAAGCTTGCGCGCCGTCGAGGGACATAAACGCGAACAGCTCATCAAAAAAGAGCTCGCGTGGCTCCGCACCGGCGCGAAGGCGCGCACCCGAAAATCGAAACACCGCATCAACGCCGCTTACGATCTGATGGCGCAGCCGAAGGAAAAAGCTAAGTCAGAAATGGATATTGCGATCGGCGCCAAACGTTTGGGAACGAAGATCGTCGAAATAAAAAATCTTTCAAAATCCTACGGCGGAGAGAAATTGATCGAAGATTTTTCGTATCTCGTGAAACGCGACGACCGGATCGGCATCATCGGCGCGAACGGTTCGGGAAAAACGACGCTTTTGGAGATGCTGACGAATCGCGTCAGCGCCGACAAAGGCGAAATCGAGATCGGGCAGACTGTCCAGATCGGTTACTACGATCAGGAAAGCCGCGCGCTCAACGAAACCCAGCGCGTCATCGATTACATCCGCGAGATCGCCGAGTATGTGACGACCGCTGACGGGAATCAAATCACGGCTTCGCAGATGCTCGAAAAATTTCTGTTCACGCCGGCGGCGCAATACGCGGTCATCGGCAATCTCTCGGGCGGCGAACGGCGGCGGCTTTATCTGTTGCGAATTCTGATGGCGCAGCCGAATGTTTTGCTGCTCGACGAACCGACCAACGATCTCGACATTCCGACCTTGATCGCGCTCGAAGAATATCTCGACGATTTTGCGGGCGCGCTCGTCGTCGTCAGCCACGACCGCTATTTTCTCGACCGCACGATCGACAGTATTTTCAGATTCGAAGGCGACGGACGGGTGCGCGAATTTGCGGGCGATTATTCGGCTTATCTGGAAACCGTCGAACGCGAAGAAACGGAAAAGCCGGAAAGCCGGACATCCGAGAAAGTCACCAACACGGCGCCCGAAACCGCGTCAAAAGCGGAAAGCGCCGCGCCGAAAAAACTCACTTTCAAGGAAAACCGCGAGCTCGAAACGCTTGAAACGCAAATTCCCGAAACCGAAGCGCGGCTCGCGCAGATCGAACGCGAATTGAACGAGTTTGCGACCGATTCCTTCAAGGTCAACGAGCTTTTTAACGAACAGCAAAAATTAAACGAACAGCTTGAAACCGACACCGAAAGATGGCTCGAATTATCCGAACGAGCCGGTTTGTAAACGTTTTAAAACGGTTTCTATTTTTTCAACGCGGCAATTTTTGTCAGGTCAAAAGCATACCCCGACTGCGCCGCGCTCAGCACGAAAAGCTTGTCGCCCTCTAAATTGAAACGCACGAAAGCGGCGCTTCCGTTGATGATAAAACTCGCCTGCCGTTCGCCGCCCGAGAGATTATAGACGGCGATCTCGCCCGGAAAATTCTCGACGGCAATTTGGTTGCGCGTCGGATTGAGCGCGGCGTGTGTGCCGAAAAAGCGATGCCGCAATTCGCCGCTTTTGAGCGAATAAACGAGCACGCGGCTTTCCGAATCGTAAAGCATCAGCCAATCGCCTTCGGAAAGTCCCGAACCGACGTAAAACGAGCCTTTGCCCGTTTCGAGCAGCAGCCAGCCGATCGTTTTCTGCGCGAAAGCATCGATCACTTCGACCAGATAATCATCGGCTTTATCGCCGAGCGCGTCGGCTTTTGCCTGTAGCTCCGGCGATTCCTTGAGTTTTGCCTTGCCCGCATCCGAACCGAGCCGCCAGTAAAAGATCAATCTGCCCGAATATTCGTCGAACGAATAGCGCGGCGCTTCTTTCGGAAAATCACGTGACCAGATGACTTTGTTCTGAAAAAGGTCATTGAGCTCAAAACGAACTTCCTGCTGCAGATCGAGCTGCGCGGAATCTTCGTCGTCGGTCAGCGAGACGGTTTCGTTTTTCTTCTCATCCTTTTTTTCTGCTTTTTCCTTCAAACCCCGCCGCGTCAGGACAAAACGCCCGTATTGCCGCGCGCCTTTGTCGGTGATCGCGCGCAGCGGAACGATCTTGTTGTTGCTCGAATTCATCAAAACCAAACTGTGCGGCGTTTCGGCAAGCCGCGGAAATTCGGAAATCGCCGTGCCGTCGCCGGCGACGATCGCGCTTTTAAAACCGCGCACGAATAATTTTCGCTCGCCCGTTTCGAGATTCCACATTCCGCCGCGCGATTTCGATGATAAAACCATCCATTTGAAATTGTCGGAAATGCCCGCCGCCCGCAGATTGCCGATCGAGCCGACCGGAATTTCGACCGTTCCGGCATCGGTGCCGCTTAATCTTTTTTCGGTTTCGTTATATTTGACCTCCTGCAAAAGAATTTTTCCCGCTACCGATTCAAACGCGATCAGATTGTTCCAGATCGCCGCGTCCGCTTTGTTGAAACCGCTCGCGATGACGCCTTTTTTGAGATCGTAAATTCCCATCAAACCGTTGGCGATCGGTTTGATGACGATGTAGTCGCTGTTCCCGGTGCGTTTGATGACCTGCGCGCCGAACGGGAATTTTTGCAGACGTTTGCCGCTCGGAAACGAAAAGACGCCGCCGTCTTCGACTTTGGTCGTCGGCATTCCGACGATTTTGTCGCGGTCGAGAAAAATAAACGGGCGCGAGGTCAGCTTTTTTAGATCCTTTCCGACATCGACCGTTTTAAAGGTCGTCAGATCGACGCCCAAAGCCGTATTTTCCGAACCGGCGACCGCCATCATATCGTAGGTGATCCGAAACCGGTAACGGTCGGAACGGCTGAACAGAACGTAGCGCGAATCGCTTGAAAATTCGATCCGGAAAAAGCTTGTTTTGTTCGAATCGTCGCTTCTCGATCCCGCCAGCCAGAAAACATATTCAAAATAGCTGAGCGGGTAAAAGTTTTTCTGCTCGAAGATCTTTTTGCCCGTTTTGGTTTCGATAATATCGAGGCTCGTCGAAGTATCGACACACGCCAGATAATTCCCGTCCGGCGACAGACGACTTTCCCAGCAATCGCGCCGGAGCACGAGTTCGCGCACTTCGAGCGGTTTTTTCGCAGAAATATCCCAGCGCTCGAAACGCAAACTGTCGGTCGTAAAAACGAGCTGTTTGCCGTCGGGCGTAAAACTCGCCTCGCCGGCATCTTCGGCGGGAATCTGAAAAAGCACTGCGAGCGGTTCGCGCGCGATGACGGTGATTGCAAAATCGTCCTGCGCGAGCAGATATTTGCCGTCGCTGCTGAAGGCAAGATTCGTAATGTCGCTGCGGAGCTTCGGCGCGAGTTCTTTTTTCCAGAGCAAACCGGGCAATTCTTCCTGGCGTCCCTGTTCGCGGAATAAAACCACGTCTGCCTGCCATTTCAAAAAACTTTCGGTCTGTTTCCCGCTGCGTCCGTCGCGGCAGCTTTGCGGCAGCTGTTCGGTAATTTTAACCATTTCGCGGAGCCGTTTTTGTTCGGGACGCGGGTTGCCGAAAATGTCGCTGAACCAGCTCCCCGTTTTGCCTTCGCTTTCGGTCAAGCGGTCAAAAAACGAGGTAAACGCCGCCGGGTCGTAACCTGCCGCGACCATCGCAAAAAGACCGATCCGGTCGGCTTCGAGCTGTTGTTCGTTTTCGTGCCCGCCTTTCCTCGAAATTCGTCTGGTGCGGGCGTTCTCGATCAGCAGATTATATTTTTGGGCAATGTCCCGGCGGTCGCCGAGCGCGGTCACGTTCAAAATCTTCTTAAAGGATTCGGACATATCGATCGCGCCGTGATGAACCGTCGCGTGTCCGAGCTCGTGCGCCATGACACCCGCCAGTTCGTCTTCATTGGCGGAAAACGAGATCAATTTGCGCGAGAGAAAAACGTGTCCGCCCGGAATATTAAAGGCGTTCGCCTCGGAAATATCCATGATGTGAAAGGTAAATTTCAAACCCGTCGGCGGCAGATGTTTGATGAGTTTGTCGCCGATCGTGTTGACGTAGGCAAGCAATTGTTGATCGCGCACGAGCCGCACGTCGCCCGACATTCTTTCGAGCGTCAGATCACCGAGAATCATTTCCTGTTCGGGTGAAAAAATGTTTGCCGAGCTGGCGTTGGCGACGATCGCCGGCGGCTGACAATTTTGACCGTTGCCGGAAGAAACAAATAAGATCAGCGAAAAAAAGAGCGCGCAAAAGAATTGTTTGAGCATTTTGAACTCCTCGGTCATGTGAAATTTATTGAAAAATCAATTTAAAGCTAAAAAAGTCGTTCGGGATAAACGTCCGGATTTGATCGGATAATTTTATCCGAAAAGGCGGCTGTTTTAAACATAAATTTTATCAAAACGGCATCGCCCGGGACTTTTTTTCCGGTGACCGAAAATCCCGGCGGCAAGGCGTTTGGCACCCGGCTTGCAAAATTCATCATCATGACAATTGTTTTGGAGAGGATTTCCAGCTTGAAACGGTTTGCCGGTTGAAATCATAAACCGCGTAAAGATAGGAATTTTAATGGTTTAAGTTTTAAATAACGAACAAGGGGGAATAAAAAGATGAAAAAGATTTTTGCATTTTATGCAACATTGGCAATTGGGGTTTTTGTATTGAATGGATTCATCGCCCAAGCATCGAATCAGGACAGTTTTTGGAATGAAGCCGCGCAGGCGGGAATGGCGGAAGTGATGCTCGGCAATCTCGCTTTGCAGAAATCGACAAATGAAGAAGTCAAACAACTGGCACAAAAAATCGTTGACGACCACACGGCGGCAAATAATGAACTAAAGGAATTGGCGACGACCAAAAGCGCGACGCTGCCAACCGAAGTGAGCGCCAAACAAAAAGCGACGTACGATAAATTAAACGCGCTCTCGGGCGACGGATTTGACAAGGAATTTGTCAAAACGATGGTCAAAGACCACGAAAAAGCCGTCAGTTTATTCCAGAAACAGTCCGAGAGCGGGAAGGACGCGGAAGTCAAAGCCTTTGCCGCGAAGACTCTGCCGACACTCCAGGGACATTTGGAAATGGCGAAATCGCTCAGTGACAAGATGAAAAGCATGAAAACTCCGAAGAATAATTCGGACACCGATAAAAATATGAAATCAAACAGCAATACCCGTTAAATATTTTCAGAGTAAAGACTCTTTTGAATTTTGCAAAATAGCGAAACGCTGATTTCCGGGAAGAAATAAGATAAGATTTTCGTCTAAAGATCAGCGTTTCCAATTTGCTTAAGGAAGGTTTTGTACAATGAAGATTATTTTTTCGATCATCGGTTTGGTTCTTTTCGGTTTCGGCTGCGGACAAACTCCGGCGGGTTTGGCGGAAGGCGAAACCGTTTCAACGCAGAAAGGCGATGCGAAATTTCGCGTCGAAACGGTCGCGACGGGTTTGGAAGTTCCCTGGGGATTGGCATTTTTGCCGGGCGGCGAGTTGCTTTTTACCGAGCGTCCGGGCAGAGTTCGCCTGATCGAAAAGGGAACCTTAAAACCGGAACCGGTTTTTAAAGTTGCGGACGTCGAGCCGTCGAGCGAAAGCGGTTTGATGGATATTTCACTGCATCCGAATTTCGCGCAGAATAAATTCGTCTATCTCGCCTACGCGTATCGCGGCGACGGCAAACAGGTCAAGGTCGTCCGTTACCGGTTCGACGGCAAAACCTTGCTCGAACCGAAAACGATCGTCGAAAATATTCCTGCCGCACCGAATCACGCCGGAACGCGGGCGCGCTTCGGTCCCGACGGCAAACTTTATGTGACGACCGGCGATTCGACCGACTGGAATCTGGCGCAAAAAACCGATTCGCTCGCCGGAAAAACTCTGCGTCTCAATGATGACGGCAGCGTTCCCGAAGACAATCCGTTCGTGAAAGACAAAAATTATCGTCCCGAGATTTACACGATCGGGCATCGCAACGCGCAAGGTTTGGCGTGGTCGGCGGACGGTTTGATGTTTCAAACCGAACATGGTCCGTCGGGTTTTGAAGGCAAGGGCGGCGGCGCGGACGAAGTAAATCTGGTCGAACGCGGCAAAAATTACGGCTGGGCTGAAATCTTCGGCGCGTTAAAAAAAGACGGCATGGAATCGCCGCTCCTTGAATATTCGCCGGCGTGTGCCCCGGCAAGCGCGCTTGTTTACAGCGGCGCGGTTTTTCCGGCATTCAAGGGAAATTTGTTTTTCGGCTGTCTGCGCAGCGAGCGGATCGTTCGCGTGGTGCTCAACGGTCGCAGCGTCGTTTCGCAGGAAGATCTCTTAAAAGGAGCTTACGGCAGAATCCGCGAAATGGCGCAGGGCACGGATGGTTTTATCTATTTCTCGACCTCGAACCGCGATGGGCGCGGAAGCGCCGTGAAGGACGATGACCGGATCTTGCGGCTCGTGCCGGTCAAATAATTTTTTAAGGAGGTAGATTATGAGTAAAAGTGGAACAAAAATTGATCGGCGCGAGGACGTCAATCCCGAAACGGGCGAACATAAATACGGTGATGTCGAATTTGCCGACCCGACCAACAATAAATATCCGATCGATACGCCCGAACATATTCGCGCGGCGTGGAGCTACATCAATCACCAAGACAACGCGGCAAAATATGACGCGGACGAGGTTGAAGCGATCAAAACCAGAATCAAACGGGCGGCGAAAAAACACGATATCGAGATCAATGCCGGTTAATTTATTGTGATTTTCAAGTTTTTTAAGGCTTTAAACTTTGCGACTTAGTACTTTGTAATTCTAAGTTTCTTGATATTTTTCTTGGCGGCTTGGCGCCTTGGCGGGAAAATAAATTTTTCATTTCAGACAAGTTAATTTCCCGCCAAGCCGCTCAGGCGCCAAGTTTGGAAACTTAACAAA
>CADEFG010000220.1 GCA_902826505.1 uncultured Acidobacteriota bacterium | reverse complement strand
TAAATCTACTTTTAGGTTCCGTAAGCATTCTTTCTTTATCTGTGCGCGGGGCGGTGCGATAAGTTTGGGTTAATCTGTTTGTGAGATCGCCGAAGCCAACTAAATCGTCCCTTAAATCTAAAATGCGGGGCGATTTAATTCGCATTGTGACGGAACAGAAACTGTCGTTCCGGGCTTCTGAGTTAATTTTAGATTCTTTTTATCGTTGGGATTTCGGCGTCTTTAAGAAAACCACGGCGTTGTAAATCCACCCGATCAAGAGACCGCTCAGGTAGCCCGCGACAAATCCGTAAGCCGCGCCAATTAAACTGCCGACAAAAGTTACGTCATAGCCAACAAAAAAATTACCGAGCAAACCGAGATGCGCACCGACGTTCTCGCCGCCTTTGATGACCAGCCAAATGGTCGCGACAAAAATGATCAGCGCGCCGATAAAGCCGAGAACAAAACCCAGGATATGACCGTTCAAACGCAGAACGGCTTTTTTTAGAATTTGGTCTTCGGCTTCGGTCGGTCGTGGTTTTGTCATTTCAATTTGTTGTTGGAATGTTGGCGATTCTGTTTCCTGATTTATACTCATTGTTTAAGCAATCCTTTTCGGAACCATCGGTTGTGTCGAAGCGACCAAAGAAAGATCTTCATCCGTTTCTTTGATCTCTTCATGATATTCATTATCCACATTTACTTCCCAAACGTCATAGTTGGCACCCAAAATATTTTTGACCGATAACATTGCGGTCAGCATCGAGTGGTCTTGATTATTATATTTGTGCATGCCGTTTCTGCCAACCAGGTATAAGTTACCAAGTCCGGTTAAAAACTCGCGAATCGTATTGACGGCTTCGACATAAACCGAATCATAGATCGGATAGGCTTTCGGCATTCTGACAACCGCGCCGTCCTCGACATCTTTCGGGTCAACCAATCCTAAAACTCCGAGCTCTTTGGTTGCCAGTTTTATTAACTCTTCATCCGAAGTCGTCCATAAACCGTCGCCTTCAAAGCAAAAATATTCTAATCCGAGACAAGTTTTGTTCGGGTCGGGAACCATCTCGGGGCTCCAGTTTTTGAAGTTTTGGATTCTGCCGACCTTGACCGCCGAATCGTGAATATAGATCCAATTATCTTGGAACAGATCAGGTTTGTTGACGATTAACGAAACGGTCAAAAAATCTCTGTAACCGAGTTTGTCAGCCGCTTCTTTGACTTCGGCTGGCGGTTCGGGCTTCATCTTTCGCACTAATTCCTGAATCGGCATACTGCTGATAAAATCCGTTCCGGCAACCGTTTCTTTCTTTCCGTCAACATCGAGCTCGAGCGCGGTGACTTTGCCCTTTTGCCAGACAATGCCTTCGACGCTCGATTTCATTTTCAGTTCGCTTCCGCGTTTTTGAATGCTTTCGGCAACCATTTCCCACATTTGTCCGGGACCTTTTTCGGGATAATCAAACGAATCGATCAAGGTTTTAATGATGTCGCCTTTGTTTTTGGGTTGCGCCGAAAGAAGCGCGTTCTTGATGGTTTCGATCAATGATAAACCTTTGATGCGCTGGGCTGCCCAGTCCGCCGAAATCTCGTTACAGGGAATGCCCCAAACTTTTTCCGTGTAGGTTTTGAAAAAGGTATTGTAGAGCCTTTTGCCAAAGCGGTTGCTGATCCAATCTTCAAACGAGACTTCATTTTTGATCGGAAAGACCTGTGCTTTCATATAACTGCCAAGCATCAAAAAGCTATTTAAAATTCCCAAACCCAAAAGCGCGTTGGTTGCTTTCAGCGGATAGTAAAAAAACTTCTTATTGTAGTAGATACGCGACAACCGCGAGCGATGCAGAAATTTTTTCTCGCCCATCACTTCACGCCACATTTCGTCAACGGCTTTGACTTTGGTGAAAAAACGGTGTCCGCCGATGTCGTAAAGATAGCCTTTGTAATTGACCGTCCGCGAGATGCCGCCGACGACCGTATCTTTTTCGAGAACGACCGACTCAACATTTTCTTTACAAAGCTGATAAGCAGCAGTCAAACCGGCAGGACCGGCACCAATGATGACAACTTTTTTTTGATTGTTTTCCTTCATAGGGGTTTCAGAGTTTTTTAGAGTTTAGGGATTGTCGATATAATCATTTACGGCAGACATACTGCCTTTGAGCCTTAAAATATGCAGATAGACCGCGACGACAAAATTTCGCAAAAGGGCGATCAGCCAGCCTAAAATAAAACCCGAGACAAAACCGTAAAATAGACCGATGAGACTTCCGGTGAACGTTATTTCGTAGCCGATGAAATACTGATTGAGCAAAACAAGATTGGGACCGATGAGGTCTCCGCCTTTGATGATCAAAACATTTGTCGCGAAAAAAATAAGCAGACCAAAAAGCGTTCCCAATGAAATTCCTAATGCCAGCCCATCTAATTTAGCCAAAGATTGAACGATCAACTTTTCAGTTGGGTCCAAATTAACATTGCCGTTTTTTTTATTTGCCGATGGTTCCATAAATTTTAGATTCCTTAAACATTGGTGAAAAAATTGTGATCATGGATTTTTGAAAGCACCAAAATTTTCAAAAAAATCAATACATTTCCAAAGCCTTAACGGTTTTAATTTTATCAAGCGTTTCAAAATCGTTTGATGTCAGAACCGGCGATACTGCCCATTTGACCGGCGGCAGAATCGTCGCATAAACTTTACCGGCGAACAGTTCGGTTTTGTCGGCGATGTCTATCAAAACTCTTTCCGACAGATATTTGACTTGTTTCGCATCTTCGGTTTCAGCGATTAATTTCAGATAAAGCGTATAAACGCCGGGCTTTAACCAGAGCGCGGGCATTTGCGCTTTGATCCGGTAAGTCCCCGATTTCAAATCAAACCAACCGATGTCTTTCGTCCGAATATAGTTATGAACAACCTGATTACATTCGGCATCTTCGATCAAACAGTGCATCACAATCCGGTTCAAGTTGTTAGAAAGATTTAAATCGGACGTAATTTCAAAAGGCTCGTCATTATTAATACGGCAATGCTCTTCTCGGTTTTCATTGATGACGGTTTGCGCGAACCCGGCAGTTCGATGACCGTTTGAACTTTCCGGCTGAACATTCAGAACATTCCGGCTGTAGTGCTGAATGCCGGAAACGACCGAGCCATGATAATCAACCTTACCGTTTTTGAGAACCAGCGCGGTTTGGCAAAGCTCTTTGATCGCGCCCATATTGTGGCTGACAAACAAAATCGTTCGTCCCTGCGTAGCGACATCTTCCATCTTGTTCAGACATTTTTTCTGGAATGCCAAATCGCCGACCGCCAAAACTTCATCAATCAGCAAAATTTCCGGTTCGAGATGCGCGGCAACGGCAAAAGCCAGCCGCAAGTGCATCCCGCTCGAATAATGTTTGACGGGCGTATCAATAAATTTTTCGACTTCGGCAAAAGCGACGATCTCATCAAAATGACGATCAATGTCGTTTTTCTTCATTCCAAGAATCGCGCCGCTCAAGTAAATATTTTCACGTCCCGTCAGTTCCATATGGAATCCGGTTCCGACTTCCAAAAGACTGCCGACGCGCCCATAAATATCGGCGACGCCGCTGGTTGGTTCAGTGATTCGCGAAAGAATTTTAAGCAAAGTGCTTTTACCGGCACCGTTATGCCCAATTACGCCAATGACTTCGCCCTGTTTAACTTCAAAATCAACGTCCTTTAAAGCCCAGAAATAATCATCCGGTTCCTGCCGGTTTTTAAACCTTTCGATTAGATTCGAAGAAAATGCTTTACTGACGGTTTCAACAATAGTTTTATAAGATGCTTGTTGCCGTCCGATCTTATATCGTTTTGCCAACGACTGAACCTTAATAGCTGTGTAACTCAAATTTTACTCCTGCGATCTTTTGTGAGTTCTGACAAGATGATTCCAATCAAAATCATAGAAACTTATCTAAAATGAATTTATTATCAAATCTTCATGCGCATTGTCAGTCCTGATTCTTAAATACAGCAAGGCTTACAGTAATCAAAATACTTGACCACGTGAACCCTCAACGGGAAATCTCACAGAGACAATACAAATTGTACGCGTAATAAAATTTACGCTTTGTGGGCTAGCGGTTGGTGAATAGTTTTCGCTAAAATTTAATCAATCGTTCACAAACTGTCAACCAATCTTTAAAACCCAAACTTTATGAAAGTATAAATAAACTTTAACGATTGCTCCGATACTTGCACATCAGATTAAGCTACAATTTTACATAGGCTATTCAGACTATACGCCAAGCTCTTTTGAATAAGAAGTTTTTTGATAAAAACCTTTCTGAAATTCTTTGTCTATTGTCATTTTCTTCCCTTCGTGAAGTTGCCGAATAAATGATTGGCATAGGAAAGAAGTGAAAATTACTAATCGTTTTATAAAATTTGGCATTTCAGAACATCGTCGGATAATTTTAGCAATTGAGGTCAGTTGAAAAAAAAACTTGGCGAAATATATAAAACGTGATAACTTTCTACTAAATAAGTGGATGGCTATTTGTCGGAGAACCTAAGAATGGATTTGGCACAAATGGACAATACAGAAAAATATAATATTTGATGAAAAGAATATTTTAAATCAACCTGGTTGGTTAATAAAAAATTCTTGAAATACTTTACGAGATCAGTTGATTTGCATCGGAAAGATAATTCTCAAAACATCTTTATCCGACCGACACCCTGAATGAAAGTTTTTCAGACAAAATTGGTTTATTTCCCATCATATATTTGGTAAAGTTAGGAATTTTATCGAAGTCCCCACAACAATTTAGCATTGGATTTGGTTTAAGTCGGCAAATTTACCGGTTTAGCCTAGTCAAGCATAAAGCTTTTCAGCTTATAAAACAGGAAACTATGACCCTCTTAAAAATTCTCGTTGTAGATGGTGATGAACAAATTCGTCTGATGCTTAATCAGGCGATAAAGAATTGGGGATTTACCCCGATCGAAGCTTCAACTGTCAGCGAATCGGTCGAACTTTTTAATTTGCACCAGCCGATCGTTACGCTGGTGGAAACTAGTTTACACGATGGAGTCGGTTTGGATGTTCTGCGTGAAATAAAAAAACGCCAGCCGAACAACATTGTGATCATGATTCCCGAAGTTCTCCGCGTAAATGAAACTCTGACAGCACTTCGCGCGGGAGCTTGTGATTTTATTGCGAAACCGATCAATCTTGAGGAACTTCACAAAGCGATCAGTAATGCGATCAAAGCACGTAAATTACAACCTGAGGATCAGCAGCTTCAGCAAGTGCCGATAAATTCTTTTAACTTTGAAAATATTATCGGCACTTCGCCCGCTATCAAAGAAACAATTTCATTGGCACGAAAAGTTGCCGCGAGCGATGTCTCGTGCGTTCTGTTACAAGGCGAGTCCGGCACGGGCAAAGATTTGGTTGCCAAAGCCATTCATTATTCTTCACCCCGCGCTTCAAAGCCTTTTGTCGCGATTAATTGCGCGGCGATTCCGGCGAATCTTTTGGAAAGCGAATTATTCGGTTATGAAAAAGGTGCGTTCACCGATGCCAAAGCCCGTAAAGAAGGACTTTTTGAGCAGACAGATGGCGGCACACTTTTTCTCGATGAAATCGGTGAATTAGATATGGGTTTGCAGGCAAAATTACTGCGCGTTCTCGAAGAAGGAACTTTCAGGCGCGTTGGCGGTTTGCTTGATTTGCCATTGAATGCTCGCGTGATCGCGGCGTCAAATCGTAATTTGAAAACGGAAAGTCAGGAAAAGCGTTTCCGGCAAGACCTTTTTTATCGCTTGTCAATTATTCAGATTGAATTGCCGCCTTTGCGTCTGCGCGGCGAGGACGTTATTTTACTGGCTGAATATTATATTGAGCGGCTTGATAAAAAATGGCATCAAACTCCGGCACGCAAACTTGCCCCGGAAGTTGCCGAGGCTTTTCGCCGTTACCGCTGGGAAGGCAATGTTCGTGAGTTGCGCAACGTCATTGAACGGGCATTAATTCTCGAAGAAAACGAGCTGATTACCATGAAATATTTGCCGGAGGAATTTCAAATCAAGGGTAATTCCAAATATTTGAAAAGGGGATTGTCGGAGGCGAGTCTTTATTTCACTTTGCCGCCCGAAGGAATTTCGCTTGATATGGTTGAGGAATGGCTCATTCAACAGGCACTTCATCGAAGTGGCGGAAATGTTACTCGCGCCAGCGAATTTCTCCGCGTTTCCCGTGACCGCATACGCTATCGCTTAAGAAAAAATAAATTGTAAATGGATTTTGCACTTTCGTTTTTTCGCTAAAAAAGATCGGTAACTAAATAGTTACCGATCTTTTTTATTTGGATCAATTTCAGGAAATACTAACTTTTTTTAAAATCGGCGGCGGTGCGGTGCGCGGAAACAGGATAACTTTTATAGTTTGAGCAATGATCGTTAAATCTGTTTTCAGGCTTCTTTTTTCGAGATATTCTAAATATCCTTGTATTTTATAAGGCTGAACGACTTCCCGATAAAATGTTTCTTTATCTTCAACAGTCGCTAAAATTGCTTCTTCATTTCGCAGACGCAAAGTGACCGTGTCCGTAATCCCCGGACGCACCATCAAAATAGTGCTCCATGCGGGATCAGAAAAGTCAACCAGTTCGGGAACTTCCGGGCGAGGACCGACAAAAGACATTTCCCCGATCAAAACATTGTAAATTTCCGGCAATTCATCAAGTTTCCATTTCCGTAAAAATTTACCGATACGGGTAATCCGGCGATCATTTGCCGCCGTAATCGGCAAACCGCTGTTTGAAACTACCATCGTCCGAAATTTATAAAGCGTAAATAAATTGCCGCCGCGCCCGACGCGCTTTTGGCGGAAAAATATTCCGCCGGGCGAACTTAGCCAGACAAAAAGGGCACAAATAAACAAAACCGGGGATAAAATCAGCAATCCGAAAACTGCCACAATAAATTCAATGCTTCGAGGAATTCCTTTATTAACAAAATCCTTGGGCATTATGCCACTAGAGAAAGGTTGGTTTTTGAATATGCTTGACATAAATTCTTAACTACTTTGGTAACCTGATTAATTTCGCTTACCGTCATTGAGGGAAAGATCGGCAAACTGACAAGCTGCGTCCACATTCGGGATGCGTTGGGCAAATGTTCTTCCCGCCATCCGTATTTTTTTGCATAGAACGGGTGCAGGTGAAGCGGTCGCCAGTGAACGGAACATCCAATTCCATGTCGTTTTAGTTCTTCAATGAATTCATTGCGATCAATTGAAAGATTCTCAAGTTTGAGACGAACCGGAAAAAGATGCCATGAATGAAGATGATTTTTATCGGTCGGCGGCAATTCAATTTCTTCGAGTCCGGCAAATTCGCGCAAATAAAGTTCGGCAATATTCTGACGCTGTTGACGCATTTCTTCGGCGCGCGCAAGCTGGTGAATGCCGATTGCCGCCGCAATATCTGTCAGATTATATTTGTAGCCGGGCGCGATAATTCGATAATCCCAGTTGCCTTTTTCCGTAAAGCGTTTCCACGCGTCACGCGATAAGCCGTGCAAAGACATTAACCGGATGCGCTCGGCGAGAATTTCATTGTTCGTGACCGCCATTCCGCCTTCGCCGGTGGTGATGGTTTTGTTTGCATAAAATGAATAACAAGTTATGGCAGCAGTATTCTCACCGCAGAATTGCCATTTGCTTTTGGCATTTTTGCGCCATGCGGACGGAAAAGCGTGCGCCGCGTCTTCGACGATCCACAGACCGAATTCTTCGGCAAACTGCTTGATGGTCATCTCGTGGGGATTTCCGATGTTCACGGG
>CADEFG010000219.1 GCA_902826505.1 uncultured Acidobacteriota bacterium | reverse complement strand
CAGGACGAGCAGCTTTGCTTTCGCGTCGCGCGCAATTTCGGCGGCTTGCCGTGCGGTGAGATGTCCGTTTGAAATTGCTTCCGAAGTTTCCGAAGCAAGATAGGTTGATTCGCAAACGAGCAGATCAACGTTTGCGGCAAGCCGGAAAGCGTTTTTACAAACGCGCGTGTCCATCACAAAGGCAAAGCTTTGCCCTTTTTTCTCGATGCTGCAATCTTTGACGGAAATTGTTTTGCCATTAATTTCAAGCGAGCCTTCCGCTTTCAATCTGCCGACCGCGCGCCCGCGAATTCCGTATTCTTCCAATCTTTCGGGCAGCAGCGAAACGCTGTCGTTTTCTTTTAAAAGATAACCCCACGATTCAGCGGAATGGTCGAGCCGGTAAGATTCGATCACGAAATCCGTGCCGCGAAAAATAACGCCTTCAGCCGTAATCGGAACTCGCTCGATTTTCGCCGTGTTGTAATAAATTGACGCGTTTTGCAGATTTTCGACGTATTTTTCGCCGCTTGCCGGATAAAAAATCTGAACCGTCTGCGGTACGCGGTCGAGTGACAGACGCTGCAAAACTCCGGCTAAGCCCAAACAATGATCGCCGTGAAAATGCGTGATAAAGATTTTTGTGACGCTCGTTGCGGAAACATCCGCAAAGATCATCTGGCGCTGCGTGCCTTCGCCCGGATCGAAAAGAAATCCGTCGGCGTCCCAGCGCAGAAAATAACCGTTGTGATTGCGCTCACGAGTTGGCACCTGGCTCGCCGTTCCAAGCGCGATAAATCTTCTGGAGGACATAATCTTTATTTTGCATTCACGGTTTTTTCGATCGTCGAATCCAGTTCTCTTTTGATTTCTGCGTCGAAACCGATGATTTTTTTGACCAATTTGCCGTTGCGATCAAAAACGGCGGTTTGCGGAATATTGTCGGTGTTGCCGAAAATAAAGCGCGTCAGCTCGTTTTCGGGCGTCGCGAGCGTGTAATCGATCTTTAGTTTTTCGACAAACGCGGGAACTTTCGGGCGATCTTCTTCGCCGCCGACGTGCAAGCCGACGACTTCCAAGTTTTCCTTGCCGTATTTTTTTTGCAGCTCTTTGAGATGCGGGATTTCCTCGATACACGGCGGGCAATAGGTCGCCCAGAAATCCAAAATCACGACCTTGCCTTGAAAATCTTTTAATTTTTGGACATTTCCGTCCAGATTCGTTTTACCGTCAAAGTTTGCCCAGGTCATTTCTTCGACCGGTTTGGTCGGCGGCAGCGGCTGATTGGTGACGGGCACATCGTTGACCGACACGGGTTTGTTGGAGATCGCGACCGGCGCGGCGGCAGGGCGGCACGCCGTCGCCAGTAAAAAGCACAAAGCAAAAAGGCAAAAGGCAAAATATTTCACTCGTAAATCGTAAATCGTAAATCGCAAATTGTAAATCCGCGCCTTTAAATTCGGGTTTTACTATTAACGATTTACGATTTACGATTTACGAATGGATTTTTATCCGCCAAAAATCAGCGAACTTTTTTCCGCGCCGAAAAATGCCGGAAAAGCCGCGCAAACAAACGCCGTCGGAACGGGCGCGAGCTTTGTCTGCGGTTCGTTCGTGCGCGTTTATCTCGAAATCGACCGCGAAACCAAAGAGATCCGCGCGGCTCGCTATAAAACGAACGGCTGCGGTTTTGCGATCGCCGCCGCCGAAAGTCTGACGGAAAAGCTCGGCGGACGAAAACTGACCGCGCTGCACGGCTTAAACCACGCCGAATTACTCGGTGAAATCGAACGCGAACTCGGCGAATTTGCGCCCAGCCGCCGCCATTGCGCGGAGCTTTGTTTCGACGCTCTGCAAGCCGCGCTGGCGGATTTTCGCGCTTTCCAGATCGAAGAATTCGCGGGCGAAAAGGCTTTGATCTGCACTTGTTTCGGCGTTTCGGAAGAAACCGTGCAGCAAAAAATCACTGAAAATCCGGCGGCAACGGTCGAAGCGATCGGCGCGATTTGTAATGCCGGCGCGGGCTGCGGCTCGTGTCAGGGTTTGATCCAGGAATTGATCGACATTGCCGAACGCGAAAATTAAAAACTTTCGGCAACGAATTTTTTTGTGCTATAATCTGAAAACTTAAACCGCTTTTGAAGGGCGGAAAATTTACTAAAAGAGGAACTAATACGGATTTTTACGGAAAAATCCAAAA
Organism: uncultured Acidobacteriota bacterium; assembly: GCA_902826505.1. Taxonomy (GTDB): domain Bacteria; phylum Acidobacteriota; class Blastocatellia; order Pyrinomonadales; family Pyrinomonadaceae; genus JAFDVJ01. The sequence continues at coordinate 5,640 of CADEFG010000219.1, read as the reverse complement.
TCTGAATTCGAATATTTAATGGACGACCCTGCTAGTTTATTTCTGCTTTTTTTTGCCGAACCTGCCGGTGCCAGCGAAAACTCACTGTCAATAATTTTGCTCAAAATCTTTTCGGTCATCGTTTTGGTTTTTATCAACGGTTTTTTTGTCGCGGCTGAATTTGCGTTCGTCGCCGTTCGAAAATCGCGGATCGAAACGCTCGCCTCCGAAGGTCAGGCTTCGGCAAAACGGCTGCTCGATATTTTGAACAATCTCAACCCGTATCTGTCGGCTTCGCAGCTCGGCATCACGCTCGCTTCATTGGGCTTGTGCGCGCTCGGCGAACCGGTTGTCGAGGCGATCTTGGGCGGTTGGCTGAGTTATGTCCCCGAATCATTTAGGCATTTCGTTTCTTATGGCATCGCATTTTTTATCATCACGAGCTTGCACATCATTTTAGGCGAACAGGCACCGAAACTTTTCGGACTGGCGATGGCGGAAAGAGTGGCGATGGCAACGTCTTTGCCGATGCTCGTTTTTTACAGGATTTTTAAGCCGTTTATTCATTCGCTCGATTGGGCAAGCGCGAAAACCGTCAATCTTTTCGGGCTCAACGCGACCAGCGAACACGCTTCGATCTATACCGAAGACGAGATTCGCCAGCTCATCACGATCTCCGAAGAAAGCGGGCATCTAAACAAAGAAGAGCGCAAACTGATCAACCGCGTTTTTGAATTTTCGGAAACGACCGTCCGCGAAGCGATGGTGCCGCGCACTGAGATCGTCGCAATTTCGGAAACTTTCACGCTCGAAGAAATCGCGCGTTCTTTTCGTCAACACGCTTATTCGCGGCTGCCGGTTTATCGCGGTTCGCTCGACGATATTGTCGGTTTTATTCACAGCAAAGATCTGATGCCGTTTCTCCTGCGCCCGAAGCTTTTCAAGCTCGAAAAGGTTTTGCAAAAACCGATGTATGTCGTTGATACGGCGCGGCTCGAAGACGTTTTAAGGCAAATGCAGCGGGAAAAATTTCACTTCGGTTTTGTCGTTGACGAACACGGCGGCGTCGAAGGCATCATCACTTTGGAAGATCTTCTGGAAGAAATCGTCGGCGATATTTCCGACGAGCACGACGAAGAGGTCAACGAGCAGATTCAGCCCGAACCGGACGGAAGCTACACGCTTGACGGCGGGCTCGCGATTCGCGATCTGAATCGCCGTTTAAAGATGAATCTGCCGGTTTCCGAAGGCTACACGACGATCGCCGGATTTTTAATGAGCGCCGCCGGACAAGTTTTGACCGAAGGCGAAACCGTGCCGTTCAACGGTCATCTTTTCAAGATCGAAAAGGTCGATAAACGCCGCATCATCAAAGTTCGGATGGAAAAAGTCGCGACTCAGGCAACTTAATGCGATTTGAGGAATCTTTCAGTTAGAACATTTTCACATCAAATAATGGAGAAATATTAAACGTGAAACTCAGATTTTTATTGCTGGTTTTGACGGTCGGTTTATTTTCAATCGCCGTGTTTGCTCAAGAAAAGAAAATCGAGATCGAACTTTCTCTGAAAAATCCACGCATTCTGACGACAAGTAAAAATGTTCCGGTTAAAATCAAAATCACAAATAAATCAGAGCAAACATTAAATACCGAAGACCTCGGAAATCTTTTTCTCTATTTTTCAAAATGCCAAAAAGATGTGATGTGTTATACCTATGGCGATTTATTATTTGCCAGCGTTGGAATCAAATCTAAAAAGTTAAAAAAGAACAAATCAATCGAGTTTAAAACCAATCTGAGCGATTTAATCTGGAACGATAATATGTCAAGTTTTAGGTATGGATTAAAAATTTCAGGTTTCAAAAGCTTCAATAATAATTTTTATGTGATCCCAACGGAAAATATTTACTTTTACGCCGCCATTCCGACGAGAAAAGATGTTTTGCCGCAAGGCACACGATTGCCGGAAGATTTTCTGTCAAATCAAATTACCGTTAGTTTGAACACGAAATAGTTATAAATAATTGCTTGCAAAGCGAACAGCCGTGAAAACATCGCGGCTGTTTTTGTTTTTCGATTCAATTCACGTTAAATTTAACCTGCAAGTTTTAATATAAATCTATGGCGGGAGTTTTTATCAAAAATGAGTTTAATTGAAGAAGTTTGGGCACGGGAAATTTTGGATTCACGCGGCAATCCGACGGTCGAAGCGGAAGTTATTTTGGAAGACGGCACGACCGGAAGGGCGGCGGTTCCGTCGGGCGCTTCGACGGGCGAAAACGAAGCCGTCGAGTTGCGCGACGACGACGGTTCGCGTTATCTCGGCAAAGGCGTTTTGCAGGCGGTTGAAAACGTCAACGAAAAGATCGCTTACGAACTCGAAGGTTTGGACGCGCTCGATCAAACGCTCGTCGATCAAACCTTGATCGATCTCGACGGCACGGAAAACAAATCGAACTTGGGCGCGAACGCGCTGCTCGCGGTTTCGATGGCGACGGCGCGGGCTGCCGCCGCGTTTCAGGAAATGCCGCTTTATCGCTATATCGGCGGCACGAACGCGAAAACCTTGCCCGTCCCGATGATGAACATCATCAACGGCGGCGCGCACGCCGACAACAATGTCGATTTTCAGGAATTTATGATCGTCCCGGTCGGCGCCGAAACTTTTTCCGAAGCGCTTCGCGCCGGGGCGGAGATCTTTCACAATTTGAAATCGGTTTTGAAATCGCGCGGATTGGCGACGAGCGTCGGCGACGAAGGCGGTTTTGCGCCGAATCTGAAATCGAACGAAGAAGCGATCGAAACCATTTTAGAAGCGATCGACAAAGCCGGCTACAAAGCGGGCGAAAACATCATGATTGCGCTCGACCCGGCGGCGAGCGAATTTTTCAAGGACGGCAAATACGTTTTCAAAAAGTCCGATAAACGCGAACTGTCGAGCGATGAAATGATCGCTTACTGGACGGATTGGACGCTCAAATACCCGATCATTTCGATCGAAGACGGTTTGGCAGAATCTGACTGGGACGGCTGGACGAAGTTCACGAACAATATCGGTCGAAAAGTTCAGCTCGTCGGCGACGATCTTTTCGTTACGAACACGAAATTTTTGCAAAAGGGAATCGACACCGGCGCGGCAAATTCGATTCTGATTAAAGTCAATCAGATCGGCACGCTGACCGAAACTCTGGACGCGATCGAGCTCGCCAAAACAAACAATATGACGGCGGTTATCTCGCATCGTTCGGGCGAAACGGAAGATTCCTTTATCGCCGATCTGGCGGTCGCGACCAATGCCGGACAGATCAAAACCGGTTCGCTTTCCCGGTCTGACCGGATCGCCAAATATAATCAACTTTTGAGAATCGAAGAAGATTTGGACACTTCGGCGCGGTATTTGGGCAGAAAAGCTTTTTATCAAATCAAATCATAGTGGTTGGTGAAAAAATCAGTATAGTGAGCGGTAGCGAACACTGTTGTCCTTGATAATTTCAGTGCAAGCAGATGCTTACTGTCGTTCGCCATACTGATTTGAAAATCCTTACCCGAAAATCTTACTCGGTAAAATGCTCAGACATTTTTCATACAACGCGAGACGTTTATCGTAATGCATCGCTTTTTTCGTCGAATCGCCGCGATTGACCTTGCCCGAAACGCCGAAAAAATCGCCTTTATCAGCCCATTTCGATAAATTGTTGTCGCGCCAGAAGATACATGCCGATTCGACGGCGATGTCGATTTCTTCCAAACGGTGCGGCTCTTTTTCAAAATCGATGCCGAGCTTGGCAAACGTCGCTTCCGTCACTTTTTTATGGTTAAAGCGCCCGGTCGTCTGGAAAAAGCCGTGTCCTTTAAACCTTTTGCCGTCGCCCGGATGAATATTTCCGAGATCCTTTCTGCCCTCGTAAGCGTTGCCCGAAGCGTATTCGCTGGTCGTCCGCAAATAATCCGTTTCGATCCCGCCGGTCGCCAGAAACGACGCGATCTGGAATTTTGAAGTGATTTTATACTGCGGCAGAAAGAGATTGAACGGCGCGATAAAACGGTTGCGCTGGTCGGCTTTCGTCATTGTGAAGATCTTTTTCAAAAGCTCGGCAGTGACGCCGTCGCCTTTCGCCGGCTTCTCGAAATCCGAACCGAGTTTGTCGGCTAGTTCGAGCGTTTTCTTACCGACAATGCCGTCGGGTTTCAAGCCGTGTTCTTTTTGAAATTCTTTGGTGGCGGCGAGCGTGCCTTTTCCAAAATCACCGTCAACTTTGACGGTAAAGCCCTGTGATTTCAGAAAACTTTGCCATCCGGCGACGGCGGTGCCTTTCACTCCTTGTTTTAATAACATAAACGTTTCCTCCTGAATTTTTTGTTATCGAAAATAAATTTTTCGGGTTATAGCGAGAAACTGACGAATGCTTCGCTCATAATTTGCCACAGAAAGCCGGTTTTTCAAAATTTGAACGACCGCAGCCAATGATCTAAACTCGAATTTATGAAAATTCTGATCATCGGCGGGACGAAGTTTTTAGGGCGGCATTTGACGCACGCGGCTTTGCAGCGCAGGCACGAAGTGACGCTCTTTAATCGCGGGAAAAAATATTCCGGCGAAAAGATTGAAAACGTCGAACAAATCCACGGCGACCGCAACGCTGATTTGGAAAAGCTCGCGAATCGAAGTTGGGATGTCTGTATCGACACCTGTGGGTATTTGCCGCAAAGCGTTAAAGCGTCGGCGGAATTTCTGCGCGATGCGGTCAAACGATATATTTTCGTTTCGAGCATTTCGGCTTACGCGAATTTTCGCCAGCCGGATTTTGACGAAACCGCGCCACTTGCCGAATTGACCGCCGAACAAAGGGAAAAGTTTGAAAAGATCGATCCGAAAGGCGATCTGACGGGCGCAGTTTTGGGCGAAATGTACGGCGCGTTAAAGGTTTTGTGCGAGCGCGAAGCCGAAAAAATGTTTCCGAATCGCACGTTGATCGTGCGCCCCGGCTTGATCGTCGGCGAATTCGATTTTACCGATCGTTTTTCGTATTGGGTAATGCGCATTGCGCGCGGCGGCACGATTCTCGCGCCGGGTTCGCCCGATAGATTCGTGCAGTTTATCGACGCGCACGATCTTGCCGACTGGATGATCAAAATGGCGGAAACGGGCGAAACCGGAATCTTTAACGCGACCGGCAAACCGTTTGCGCTGACGTTCGGCGCGTTTTTGCAGGAGATCAAACAGACCACGCAAAGCGACGCCGAATTCTCTTGGGCGACGGAAGAATTTCTCAAACGGGAAAATGTCGCGCCGTGGAGCGAAATGCCGCTTTATCTGCACGAATCTGACAAGAATTGGCAGGGCTTTCTCTCGGCAAATGTTGATCGGGCGCTCGAAAAAGGTTTGAAGTTTCGCGCTTTTGACGAGACGATCCGGGCGACTTTGAATTGGCGCAAAAACATCGAAGATCCATTAAAAGCCGGAATTTCCGCCGAAAAAGAAAAAGAATTACTCGAAAAACGGTACGTCCAAAAATGAAAAGAATCATCATTATCGGTTCGGGCGGCGCGGGAAAATCGACGCTTTCGCGCCGTTTGGGCGCGGCGCTCGGCATCGAGGTCACGCATCTCGACCGACTTTACTGGCTGCCGAACTGGGTTGAAATGCCGAAAGCCGAGAT
>CADEFG010000218.1 GCA_902826505.1 uncultured Acidobacteriota bacterium | reverse complement strand
TCAATCGTCAGACAATACCGAAAAAATAAACCGCCTCCAATTACCAGAAGAATTCCAATACCTAATATTATAATTTTTCTTTTACGCATTACCCGATATTAAAATACTTCGCTTCAGAGATGATGAATTCTGATCGCCGAAGTTGATTGTTTGGAAAAAGTTTTAATATTTTATTTTGTATTCGATGATCTGTAATCCTTTATCATAAATCTGACTGTTGATTAATTCGGTTTTCAATTCCTTTGTCGAACTGCCGAATAATCTGGTGCCGCTTCCAAGAATCAACGGGTTGAGTTTGATCTTCAAAACATCGATTTGCTCGTTATAAAGCATCCAACCGGCGAATTCGCCGCCGCCGCACAGATAAATATCGGTTCCCGGTTCGCTTTTTATTTTCTCGATGACGCTCAGATCCAATTCGCAAATTTCGATTTGTTCGTTCGGATACTCAAATTTTAAGGTCTTTGAGAAAATATAATGTTTCATATTCGGATACGGCGCTTGCCCGGGTTCAAGTCCGTATTTATAACCGAATTCGTAGGTTTTTCTGCCCATCAAAACGGTGTCGAAATTTTTCAGATCGCTCACATACTGTTCGACGCCCGAGCCTTCGACGACGAATTTTTCGATATTCTCGCCGAAGTCCATAATGAAACCGTCGATCGACATCGCCACGTAATAAACGACTTTTCTCATAAATTACTCCACGTTAAAATACTTCGCCTGCGGATGATGAACGATGATCGCCGAGGTTGATTGTTCGGGATGAAGCTGAAATTCTTCCGATAGTTCGACGTCGATTCGTTCGGGTTGCAGAAGTTCAAAGAGTTTTGTTTGATCTTCTAAATTAGGACACGCCGGATAACCGAACGAGTAGCGCGAGCCTTGATAGCCTTGATGAAAAAGTTTGGCGAGTTCGGGCGCGTCCGCGCCGGCGATGCCGAGTTCCTCGCGGATTCGTTTGTGCCACATTTCGGCTAAGGCTTCCGCCGATTCGACCGAAAGACCGTGAAACAATAAATAATCGGTGTAATTGTCCGATTTAAAAAGTTCGGCGGCGTGTTCACTCGCGCGTCTTCCCATCGTCACGAGATCGAACGCGACCACATCAACTTTTCCCGAATCTTTCGCGACGAAGTAATCAGCGAGACACAGATTTTTACTGCCGCGCTGTTGGAGCGGCTGGCGCGGAAACGTGAAACGCATTCTTTCGGTCTTTTCGTCGTCCTGATAAATGATCAGATCGTTGCCTTCGGATTGACACGGAAAATAACCGTAAACGAGCTTTGCTTCCAATAGTTTTTCGCGGGTCGCCTGCGCTTTGATCTCCTTGAATTTCGGATAAACTTCGGTGTCGAGCAGTTTTTGGTAATCTTCTTTTGATGATTTTCCTTGTTTATACTGCCATTGACCTTTGAAAAGCGCGGTTTCGTTGATAAACGCGAAAACCTTCGACAGATCTTTGATCTCGACGACCTTTGAACCGTAAAACGGCGCGGTCGGAATATTTTCGGCGGGCGCAATATCTGATTTTGTCGTGTGTTGGGTTCGCTCCTCGTCATTGTTTGTTCGTTGGCTGACGCGTGCCGCGACCATGCCGAGTTTCGCATCTTCGCCGACGAGGTCTTCGCTGTCATTGACCGTTTCGATCGTGTCGGTTGAACCACCCGCTGACGCAGGCGATTCTGACTTTCCGTTTCCGGCGACCGCGACTTTGGATTTTGGACTTTGGACTCTGGACGCTTCACCGCTCGTTAATTTGTCCATCGCGTGAAGCCCGTCAAAAGCGTCCCGCGCATAGAATAATTCGCCTTTGTAGAGCGGCACGAGATCGTTGTCGACGTATTTTCTATTTAACGCCGCGCCGCCCAAAATGACCGGAACATTGATGCTCCGTTCGTTCATTATTTCGAGATTGTCGCGCATGATGAGTGTTGATTTGACGAGCAATCCGCTCATCCCGACGGCATCGCACTTGTGTTCCTCGACGGCTTTCAAGATGTCGTCGATCGGTTGTTTAATGCCCAGATTGACGACGCGGTAACCGTTATTCGTCAAAATGATATCAACCAGATTTTTGCCGATGTCGTGAACGTCGCCCTTGACGGTCGCGAGCACCATCACGCCTTTCGACTGTTCGCCCTCGACCTTTTCCATAAACGGTTCGAGAAATTTGACCGCCGTTTTCATTACTTCCGCCGACTGCAAAACGAACGGCAGCTGCATCTGCCCGCTGCCGAACAGATCGCCGACGACCTTCATCCCGCCGAGCAAAATATCGTTGACGATTTCGAGCGCCGGGTAAGTTTCCAAAGCTTTCGTCAAATTTTCTTCCAAACCGATCTTTTCGCCGTCGATGATGTGATGTTTGAGTTTTTCTTCGGTCGAAAGATTCGATGTGTCGACCTTCATCGATTTCGCCGTTTTGCCTTCGAACATCGTCGTAAATTCGCCGAGCGGATCATAAACGCAAATCTCGCTTTCAAATTTTCGGCGGTCGTAGATCAAATCGAGCGCGACTTCGATCTCGTGTTCGTTGAAACGATTGAGCGGCAGAATTTTCGAGGCGTTGACGATCGCCGAATTCATCCCGGCTTCGACCGCTTCGTGCAGGAAAATAGAATTCAGCACAACGCGCGCCGCCGGATTTAACCCGAAACTGACATTCGAAACACCCAAGATTATATTCGCTTCGGGCATTTCTGCGTGAATTTGTTTGATCGATTCGATCGTCGCTTTCGCGTTCGCGCGATCTTCTTCGATTCCGGTCGAGATCGGCAACGCAAGCGGATCGAAGAAAATATCGTGCGCTTCGATACCGAATTCCGTCGCTTGTTGAAAGGCGCGCCGCGCAATCTTTACTTTGTCTTCGGCGGTTCGCGCCATTCCGTCCTCGTCGATCAGACCGATCACGATCGCCGCCGCGTATTCTTTGGCAAGTTCCAAAAGCCGCAAAAATCGAGGTTCGCCGTCTTCGTAATTGGTTGAATTCAAGATACATTTGCCGCCCGCGAGCTTCAGACCGGCTTCCATTTTTTCCCACTCGGTCGAATCGAGCATCAGCGGAATTTTGACGTTCGTGACGAGTTTAGAAACAAGCTCGTGCATATCGGCAACGCCGTCGCGCCCGACAAAATCGACATTGACGTCCAAAATATGCGCGCCTTCGCGTTCCTGTTCTTTCGCGAGTTTGATCAATCCGTCCCAATCTTCGGCGTTCAAAAGATCGCGCATTTTCTTCGAGCCCGAAGCATTGACGCGTTCGCCGACGATCAAAAACGAATTGTCCTGCGTGTAAGGCTGTGAAAAATAGATCGAACTTGCCGACGGCGCGAAATTTACGGTGCGCTGTTTTGGCGTGACGTTCTGCATTTTCTCGACCGTCTGCCGGAGATGTTCAAACGAAGTTCCGCAGCAGCCGCCGACGACGTTCGCGCCGAAATCCTTCGCGAAATGCTCGACCTTGCGCGAAAAATCCTCGGGCGTTTCGGTGTAAAACTGTTGTCCGTCCTTGACTTCGGGCATTCCGGCGTTCGGCAGAACCGACACCGGAAACGGCGAATTTTCGCACAGATATTTGACGTTTTCGGTCATCTGATCGGGTCCGGTTCCGCAGTTCATCCCGATGATATCGATCGGATAAGGTTCGAGCGCGGTCAGCGCGGCGGAAATTTCCGTGCCGTTGAGCATCGTCCCGAAAGTTTCGATCGTAACCTGCGCGATAACCGGCAGCTTGACGCGATTTTTCTCGAAAAACTCAAAGATCGAACGAAGCGCGGCTTTCGTCTGCAAAATATCCTGACAGGTTTCGACGATAAACATATCAACGCCGCCGTCGAAAAGTCCGCGCACCTGTTCGTCGTAGGATTTTTTTAAGTTTTCGTAAGAAATATGTCCGAGCGTCGGCAATTTCGTGCCCGGTCCCATCGAACCGGCGACGAATCTTTGATGAGATTTGGTCGAATAATCATTCGCCAATTTTTTAGCGAGTTGCGCTGCTTTGAGATTAACGTCGTAGGCTTTATCGGCAATCCCGAATTCCGCCAGAACGACTTCGCCGCCGCCGAAACTGTTCGTTTCGATGACATCAACGCCCGCGTCGAGAAATCCGAGATGCACCTGCGCGATCGCGTCGGGTCGCGTATAAAGCAGATTTTCCGAACAATTTTCAAAGTTCGCGCCGCCCCAATCTTCGATCGAAAGATTCTGTGATTGCAGATTGCTGCCCATTGCGCCGTCAAAAACGACGACTTTTTCTTTTAATAAATCTAAAAATTTCATATTTGGTTTTAGGTTTTAGGTTTTGGGTTTTGGATTTTGGATTTTACAAAAACCAATTACCAAAGACCAAAAACCGCTTTCAAAATAAAAACTCCGCGCCAACCAAGCGCAGAGTTTTTGAAAAATTTAAGTTAAACTCAGAGCTCTTTAGCGATTTTTTTGCGTGGTCGCAAGTTGCCGTAACTCACCACGTTTGAATGTTAGATTTTAACGAAATCCTGACAAATTGTCGAGTTGGAAAGAATTTCCGCCGTCAATTAATTTTTTCGGTCATGATATAAAAATTGCGATTGACTTCGAAATTCTTGATTTCTTCGCCAAATGAATAGGTTTGCGTCGTCTCGTTCGGCTTTAACGAAACTTCCTTGCCATTGATATTGACACGCACCGGCATCGCAAAATCTTTGACGACCTTGTCGTATTGATAGGTCAAAGTTTTGCCGTCGGTTTTGTATTGCAAGACCGGAATTTGCGTTCCGCGCAAGTATTGGTCAAAAACCTTGCTCAGATCGATTCCGGCGCGTTTTGAAATATACGATTCGATCTGCCCGGTCGTCACGGTTTGATGCCAGAAATCCTTGTTCAGACCGCGCATGATGGCGAGCCATTTTTGATCGTCATTGATGATGTTGCGGATCGTGTGGAGCATATTTCCGCCCTTGTAATACATATCGCCCGAACCTTCACGGTTCGTGCCGTAGGTGCCGATGATCGGACTTTTGTTCTGAATATTCTGGCGGCTGCCGATGACATAATCTTCGCCGTCTTTTTTGCCGAAATGATACTCGACAAACAGATTTTCGGAATAATTCGTGAAACCTTCGTGAATCCACATATCGGCGGCGTCTTTCATCGAGATATTGTTGCCGAACCATTCGTGACCCGATTCGTGAACGATGATGAAATCGAACTTGAAACCGATGCCGGTGCCGCTGACATCGCGGTTGCGATAACCGTTTCGATACCAATTGCCGTAGGTCACCGAACTTTGATGCTCCATGCCGGGATAGGAAACCGCGACGAGTTTGAAACCGTCTTCGTAAAACGGATATTTCCCGAACCAATGTTCAAAGGCTTTGAGCATTCGCGGAACTTCCTTAAATTGACGGACGGCAGCCTCTTTCTGATGCGCCAAAACCCAGTAGTTGATGTCCAACGCTCCGCCTTCGCCGTTATATTGTTCGGAGAAGTTGACGTAATTTCCGATATTTACATTGACGCCGTAATTATTGATCGGATTGGTGACTTCCCAGTGAAACGTCTTTGTTTTTTCGGCGGCATTTTCATCGACTTTTTTCAAACGACCGTTCGAAACCGCCGTCAAATTTGCGGGAACCGTCACGCTGATCCGCATACCGCGATCGGGTTCGTCCGCGCCGTGGTCCTTGTTCGCCCACCAGATGCTCGCGCCGATTCCCTGACAGGTCGTGTTGATAAAATGCTCGCCCAGATCATCGCGTCCCCAACTGATGCCGCCGCTCCACGGCGGATTGCGGCTTTCGACCGGTCTGCCTTCGTAAAAAACTTCGATTTTATCTTCCACGCCGGCGGCGATTTCGTTATCAAAATTAACCCAGTAAACATTGCCTTCGCGTTCGAATTTGAGCTGTTCGCTGCCGTGGGTGATTTTTGTGATCGCGAGCGGCGGCTGGAGATCGATCTGCATTTTTTTCCCCGCTTTAACGGTTTTGAAAATGATCGCGTTTGAACCTTTGATGGTTTTTGTTTCCGGGAAAAACTCGACCGCCAGATGATAATGCAGAACGTCCCACCATTCGCGCTCCGGGGTGACCGAACCGCGCAGAATTTCCTGACGGCTCGGTTCTCCGGTCTGGGCAAAAAGCGTTTGGACGCCAAACAAAGCCGGTAAAAGTAAAACCGTCCCAATTGCGAAAAAGGTGATTGATTTAAGCATAATTTTCTAAATTGAATATGTTTGCGAACTTGAAAAACAATTTAGAGTAGTTATGACAAAGAGTTTAACAATTGTCCAGCCAAAATCAGCGTAAATTCGATTTCAAACAAATTTATAAGTAATGATTGGCTTGCCTGCGGGGCGCAAAATGATTATTCGCCGATCAACCGAAAATAGTAGGTTAAAATGCGACTGGTCGGTTTTGTTCGTGAATTAAAAAGCGTTTTTCGGGCGGCTTCGACTGCCGCTTCTTTCAAAATCGGATGACCCGAAATCGCTTCGGCGGAAGAAACCTCACCGTTTGTGTCAATGGTGATTTTGACCTGCACGCCGCGATTCTTAAAAACTGTTTTCTTTAATTCCTTTTCATCAAAAGTCGGCAATTTTGATGAATCAATCTGCGGATTTTCAAAATGTTCCATATCGTTATTGCCGCTCCACTGGACTTTTACTTCGTAATTTATTTTCGGCAGCGGTGTCGCCGGCGGACGTTCAATGGTCCGCGAAGTCGTGATCTTTGGCGGCGTTTTTTCTTTAACCGCCAACGGGCGCGAAAGACAACTGTCCGAATTGACCGCAATCACTACAAAAATAATAACCAAAGAAAAACCCAAAAACAGCACCATGACCGGCGACCTGTCTTCGGGCAGCGGAGACAGGTTAGGAGCGTCGTATTGATTAACTCTTTCCTGAACTTTCCGGTAATTTTCCTGATGCTGTTCCCAGGGCGTAAGCTGTTTTGCATCATTTTTTGCGGGAATCTCGATTTTTTCAAACTGGCTGTTCGGCAAAAGGATTTTTGCTTCGCAGTAATCGCAAAACGCAAATTTATCCTTGAGCAGGATCGTTTTTAATAGCGCGCCGCATTGTGGACAAGCAATCGCCTTCATAATATTACGGAACAATTCGACAGACTTTTTTCGACAACTTCAACAATCAAAACTTATCAATTATTTCATAAACACTTCGCCATCAGAAAATATTCAAGGAAATGTCAGCCAAAAAATTTGAAATCATTCAATATTTGGAGAAGTCTTTTCTAATACAGTTTGATGATCGGTTTTCGTCTGCATTTTTGCTGCTGCCTCAATTTTCCAACCGGCAACCCCCGACACAATTTTTTTGCAAAATCGCCTGTCAGCCGAAATCTCTCAAAAATACCGGCGATTTTTTCCGCTGATTTATTTCAAACTTTCCCGATAAAAGTGACGCGGTCGGCTCAAAAAACCGGTAATAAAATAAAGTGTGACGGCATTAAGAATGCCACAAACGACGATCGCCGCAACCAAAAAATTATTAACCGTTTAATTTGGCGGGGCATCGTTTGCAAATTGTCGATTTTCGAGAGCGCGGCAGAACCTCCGCAAAAGCGTGCGAATCAAGATCAGGATGACGGCGATCTACTATGTTTTGATCAAAAGCTCGCCGCCGCGAAGCGACCGTGGGATTTCCGAAGAAAGAATTTGCGACCGAATCCGGCAAAGGCAACCTGCCGTTGACCAATGCCGACCCGGCTGACGAATTGGTTCGCAAGGAATACGGTTTGCCGAATTGATGAAAAAGATCAAACTAAATAATTGATCTTTTTTAATCCGGACAAACGCCGCCGTTCTCGACCCACGCCCGAATATTTTTCATAA
>CADEFG010000217.1 GCA_902826505.1 uncultured Acidobacteriota bacterium | reverse complement strand
TCGTGGTGAGTTAATGCGACTTGCGACCACGTAAAATAAGCCGCTAAACAGCTAACAAGACAAATATTTTGAAGAGTCTCGCTGTTTGGCGAGACTCTTTTATTTTAGATTTTAGATTTTGGATTTTTGATTGGTCTGTGATTTACCAATCTCGTTTACTAAAAACACGCGCTAAATACCGAAACTGCATTTTACGCGCGTGAGCAAATCCAAAATCCAAAATCTAAAATCCAAAATCAATTATGCGAGACTTTCGAGAACTATTAGAATCCGACAGCATTTACGTTTTTGACGGCGCGATGGGCACGCGGCTTTACGAAAAAGGCATTTACATCAATCGTTCTTATGACGAACTGAACCTGACCAACAAAGACCTCGTCCGCGAAGTCCATGAAGAATATGTCAGAGCCGGCGCGGAAATTCTTCAAACCAATACTTTCAGCGCCAATTACAATAAATTGCAACAGTTCGGTTTGGATTCACAGCTCCGCGAAATAAATCTGTCCGCCGTGAAAATCGCGCGCGAAGCCGCCGGCGAAAAAGTCTTTGTCGCCGGCACGATCGGACCTTTGGGACTGCGGATCGAGCCTTACGGACCAACCTCGTTTGACGAGGCGAAAGCGATGTTCCGGCAGCAAGCCGAAGCCTTGCTCGAAGGCGGCGTTGACCTCTTCATTTTGGAAACTTTTTCGGATCTTTCGGAAATTCAGCAAGCGATCAAGGCGGTCAAAGAAATTTCCGATTTGCCGATCATCACGCAGATCGCGATTCAGATGGACGGCAACACGGTTTTCGGCGCAACGCCCGAAATTTTCACAAAAAGATTGGAAGATTGGGGCGCTGATGTGATCGGTTTAAATTGCTCGGTCGGACCCGCGCTCTTTTTGACCGCGCTTGAAAAAATGCGTGAGGCGACGGACAAAAAGCTTTCCGCGCAGCCGAATGCCGGACTTCCGCGCGATGTTCAGGGACGCCAGATGTATATGTGTTCGCCCGAATATATGGCGGAATTTTCCCGCCGGTTTATCCAGGTCGGCGCAAGTTTTATCGGCGGCTGCTGCGGGACGACTCCGGCGCACATCAAACTGCTGGCGGACGCGATCCGTTCGGTCAGCCCGCGTCAAACCGCGCAGGTTTTCGTCAAACAGCCCGCGACGGTCGAAGAACTGAAACCCGCCGATGTTTCGGTCATGCCGCTTGCCGAACGCTCGAATTGGGGCAGTAAGATCGCGGGGGGAAAATTTGTCACTTCGGTCGAAGTTCTGCCGCCGAAAGGCTGCGATGCCGAAAAGACTTTGCAGTCGATCAAACTCTTAAAGCAAGCCGGAGTTGACGCCGTCAATGTTCCCGACGGACCGCGCGCGCAAACGCGAATGTCGGCGCAGGCGACCTCGGTGCTGATCGAGCGCGAGATCGGCATCGAAGCGGTTTTGCATTACTGCTGCCGTGATCGAAATCTTTTGGGAATGATGTCCGATCTGCTCGGCGCGGCGGCTTTGGATTTGCGGAATCTTTTAATCATCACGGGCGATCCGCCGAAGATGGGACCTTACCCGGACGCGACCGCCGTCTTTGACATCGATGCGATCGGGCTGACCAATATGGTCAACAAACTCAATCACGGCTTGGATCTCGGCAACAACCCGATCGGCAAACCGACGACTTTTACGATCGGGGTCGGCGTCAATCCGGGCGCGGTCAATCTCGACGAAGAGATCAAGCGTTTCGAATGGAAAGTCGAGGCGGGTGCGGAATATGCGATTACGCAACCCGTTTTCGATACCGACCAGCTGCGCCGCTTTCTTGACCGAATCGCGCACGTCCGCATTCCGATCGTCGCAGGGATCTGGCCTCTCGTTAGTTTCCGAAATGCCGAGTTTTTGCACAATGAAGTTCCGGGTGTTAACGTCACTCCCGAGATTCTCGAACGGATGCGAGTCGCTTCTGAAAAAGGCAAGGAAGAAGCGCGTGAAGAAGGCATCGCGATTGCCCGAGAATCGCTTCTCGAAGTTCGCGACATCATCGCCGGCGTGCAGGTCTCCGCGCCGTTCGGCAATGTCAAATATGCGCTGCAGGTCTTCGATGTTCTGGAAGAATTCAAATCGCGCCGCGAAACGGCACTTGTCTGACAAGCAACGTCAAGCAAATTCAAAAAACCGTTTCGATTCGCCGGATTCCGTAAATAATGAAAGATAACCACAAAAGGCATCGGCTTTGCTCATTTGTGTAATCTAGAAAACAAAAAATGGCGGCGGATTTATGCTATACTACGTTTAAATTTTATAGAAAAGGGGGTTTAGAATGACAAAGTTTTATGGAGTTTTCGGAGCGATTTGTTTGATGTTTCTCGGGCTGTTTGCCGTTTCAAATGCAAGCGCGCAGGATCGCCAAACTTTTACGGGAACGGTTCTGAGCTACGGAATGGGCGCCGACACGCGCACCCGAACGGGCACATTTACGCTGATAATCAACGGGCAGACATCCGATTCGCTGGCTCAGGAATATTTAACGACACTGCAATCAGGCGGGCAATCCGATGTTCTCGAGCTGATCAAAAAGCAGGAACTCGGCAGATTTTCCGTCGGCGCGAATGTCGGAGTGCCGATCAATGTCGTCCGCGAAAGCGTGGACGGCGGACAGCGCAAAATATTTATCGTCTTTGAAAGATGGACGCAGTTTGCCGAATTGCGCGGCGGCTATCGTTCGCTCGATTACCCGTTCGGCGTAATCGAACTGACGATTGACGAAAAAACCGGCAAAGGTGAGGGAACCTATATTGCCGCCGCGCAGATTCGCTGGAAAAAGGATAAGAAAACAAATCAGTATCAGGTCGAAATCGAAAATTTTGCGACTTATCCGGCAAAACTGATGGGCGTTATACAGCAAGGCAGGAAAAATTAGCCAATGAACAATAGACAATTGACATTGAACAATTAATCCGAATCTTTTATTGCAAATTGTCCGTTGTCAATTGTCAGTTCGAAGGATAATTTATCACTTTGATGATCCCTTTTTTGAACTTATGCGGATTTGGTTCGGGCAAAGTGACGAGGGTAAATCGGTGATTAAATATATTATCGGCTGAAGTTCTGCCGTCCGGCGTGCTTTGCCATTCGTATTTGACGATGGCGCCGTCGGCAAACTCGTAAATCCGTTCGATCTTGTCATCCGTGTAAACGGTCGGTGTTTCCGAAACGATTCTTTCGCGCTCGTCGGCGATGATGATTTCGGCATATTCGGCGGCTGTTTTCATAATTTTTTTGCGGGCAGATTTTTATAACATTTTTCGCCTCGCAGTAACAAGATTGAAAAACCGAAAATAAAAAAAGAGCCGGAGAATTTCTCCGGCTCTTTTTTTTACGTGCCTCGCTTTTTCCTATTTGCCGGCGCCAGCCGTGTAGGTTTTCTTAAAACTTTGCTTTTCCTTTTCCATCTCCGCGCCGAGGTTTTCAAGCGTCGTTTCATCGAAAATCTCCTCGATCAGAGGAAACATTTCGCCTTCTTCCTCCTGCACGTGATGCGTGACATCTTCCATCAAAACCTTTAATTTCGGCTCGAATTTTTCACTCTCGTCGGTCAACGCCGCTAATTCGCGCAGAAACATCTTGACTTGGTGATGTTCTTCGATGCCTTCCAAAACCAAATCTTCGAGCTCCTTTTCGTCCTTCATTTTCGGATAAAAGATCGTCTCTTCGATATGCGTATGGACTTCGAGTTCTTCGCGGATCTGCTCGAAAAGTGTTTTGTGTTCACTTTCTTCGGTCGCTTTGACCTTTTGGAAAAGCCGCGAAACTTTGTCGTGGTCAGTTTTTAATAATTCAATTGCGTTCATAATACTCCTTCCCTTTGTTTGATATTTTTTGTCGAATGAATTCGATACATTCTTTGGTCGGGTATTACGAAAAGCAACGACCGTGCCATGCACGGTTACACCGTCAAAACGATCTTGCCGAACGCTTTTTCTTCGATCACGGCGCGGTGCGCTTCGACCGCTTTTTCGAGCGGAAACGTTTTGCCGACGATCGGTTTCAGATAACCTGCGCTCAACCCGTCGAAGATCGCCGCGTGAATTTCCTGCATCTCATCATCCGGCGCGTTAAAAAGCGAGAGCCCGAAAACGCTTGCATCCTTGCCCATAATCGCGCGCGGATTAAATTCGAGACTGCCGCGATTGCCGATGATCGAAACGCGCCCGAACCGCGCCAAAACCTCGAAATCTTTTTGCAGATTGACGTTCGCCAGCATTTCCAAAATTATCTCAACGCCCTTGCCATTCGTGATTTTGAGAATTTCATCAAGATAGTTCGCGTCCGAATGATCTAAAACATAGTCCGCGCCCTGTTCTTTGACGAGTTTTTTTCCGTCCTTTGAGCTTGCCGTACCGATCACCTTGAGTCCCGCGTGTTTTGCAAACTGGATCGCCGCGATGCCGACACCGCCCGACGCGCCGTGGATTAAAACCGTTTCGCCCGTCACGCCGTGCGCCTTTTGAAATAATGCGCGAAAGGCAGTCGCAAAGGGCACAAAAACGCCTGCGCCCTGTTCGAACGAAATATTTCCGGGCAATTCGATCAAATGTTTTTCCGCAAACAGCGCATATTCCGCGTAAGTTCCCGAACCGGCATCAGCCGTCAAAACCCGGTCGCCGGCTTTGAATTTCGTGACCGCTCCGCCAACCTTTTCGACAATTCCCGCGCCGTCCTTGCCCGGCGTGTATGGCAATTCAGGCTTCTGCGCGTAAGTTCCGCTCCGAATATATGTATCGACCGGATTAACTCCGGCGGCTTTGACGCGCACCAGAACCTGATTTTCATTTGGCTCGGGCGTTGGAACTTCTTCCAATTTCATCACTTGCGCCGCGCCGAATTCCCTGACAACGATTGCTTTCATATATACCTTTTAATTGTTCCGAATAGATTGTAAAATGTTAGCACAAACGGGAGAACACTATGGCAATTCCGAAAAAACTTTCCTATATTACGGTCGCTGAATACCTTAAAGATGAACGCGGTGCAGAAGTCCGTCATGAATATGTTGACGGCTCAATTTATTCGATGGCGGGCGAAAGCCGTCGGCATAATCGCATCGCATCAAATTGCTTTAGGCTTTTTAGTAATCAGCTCGATGAAACAAATTGCGAAACTTATTTTGAAGGCATACATCTCCGCACAAGTTCAACTACTTATTATTATCCTGATGTTGTAATTACTTGTGAAACCGAGCGTGAAGACGAAAATTATATAATTCAGTTTCCGTGTCTGATCGTCGAAGTTCTTTCGCCGTCAACCGCTTCGACCGACAAACGCGAAAAACTTATCGCCTATAAAATGCTCGAATCTTTACAGGAATACGCAATCGTCTGGCAGGACGAAATGCGCGTCGAACTTCACCGCCGGAACAACGAAGGCTGGCTGACTTTTTTTCACACGCAACCCGAAGATGAAGTCGAATTTGCTTCGATCAACTGTCAAACAACCGTCGCCGAAATCTATCGCGGCATTAAATTTGAAAAATAAAAAAGGGACGAAAGATTTTACACATCACCCAATTCAAACTGCTTTAATATTTTACTTTTATCAGATCGCCCCCATGAAATCCAACTGCAACGGCTTTGGCTTGTGCCAGAAAAGATTGAGAGAAATTCTCTGATTTGATAAATTCATTTAATAAATCAACGGCAATCTGTAACACTTCCTGCCAATCTTTTTTCGGCAAATTGTTATCTAATTCAAAATACTTCTCTGCCGGAACGAAATCTTGTTCGCAAGACCAGTCTTCGTCGTCAGGCAAATAAGTTTTTGCACCGGATAATTGAACAACAAATTCTTTTTCAGTTTCAAATATTCCAAAGTAAAAAGCAGATAAATCAGCCGAAATTTCTTCCGACTGATTTATCCTCTCAAGCCAATTAACAAACTCTTTGTAGAGTTTATTAGACATATTTTTCGACCATTTCCGCCAGCTTTTCGCGGCTGATATTGCCGCCGACGTAGCGTTCCTGTTCTTCGCCGTTTTTGAACAGGATCAAGGTCGGAATCCCGCGAATGCCGTAGCGCTGCGGAACGCTCATATTTTCGTCGACGTTCATTTTGTAAACCGTCGCCTGTTCGCTGAACTGCTCGGCGACCGCATCGACGGTCGGCGCGATGACGCGGCACGGTCCGCACCATTCCGCCCAGAAATCAACCAGAACCGGTTTATCCGATCCTAAAACATCGTTTTGAAAACTCGTATCGCTAACTGCTTTTGTAAAATCACCCATATTATTTTTTCTCCAAAGGTATTATTTCAAATTCCGATTTCCGCGTGCCGCGCAGAATCACGACTTTCTGCCGCTGCCCGACCGCTTCCTCGGTTAAAATCTTATGTAACTCATCAATGCCCGAAACCGTCTTGCCGCCGTATTCGATAATAATATCGCCTTCGCGTAATCCCGCAATTACTGCCGGACTTTTCTCGTCCATCGAAATTACAAGAATACCATTTTCAGCCGCCAGATTATAGTATCGAACGACGGCGCGCGGAATCGAAACGTTCTGTCCGGCGATGCCGATATAGCCGCGCCGGATTTTGCCTTCACGAAGGAGTTTGAGCGTGACGAACTTTGCCGTATCGACCGCGATCGCAAAACAAATCCCTTGCGCCGCTGCGATCGTTGCCGTATTGACGCCGATCACTTCGCCGCGCGAATTGACGAGCGGTCCACCGGAATTTCCGGGATTAAGCGCCGCGTCGGTTTGAATCACGTCGTCGATCAATCTGCCCGAATACGCGCGCAGACTTCTGCCCAAAGCCGAGATCACGCCCGCCGTCACCGTATATTGAAAACCGAACGGATTGCCGATCGCGATCGCCATTTGCCCGACCTTCAAATTATGCGACGTGCCGAATTTGAGCGACGGCAGATTGACCGACGAACTGACGCGAATCAGCGCGAGATCCGTGTCGGGATCGTCGCCGACCAGATCAGCCGTAAAAACATTGCCGTCCTGCATCTGCACGGTCATTCGCTCGGCATTGTGAACGACGTGACTGTTCGTAATAATGTAGCCGTCGGGCGTAAACACAAAACCCGAACCGCTGCCGCCCTGCCCGTTTCGACCGTTACGCCGCGCCGTCTGGACGTCGATCTTAACGACCGACGGGCTGGCGATTTCCGACGCCGAAACGACCGTGTTCGAATAAACATCCAAAACTTCCGCGTCGGACAAAATATTTTCCGCCACGGCTGTCGATGCGCCCGTTAAATCATTTCCCAATAAATATTCTACTTCCCTCATTTTCGTATTTTGTAGTCGGTAGCCAGTAATCAGTTAAATTCAAGAAATCTGACTACCGACTACCGACTTCAGACTTTACTTAATTATCAGTTCAATTTCCGTCCCGGCGAGCGCCTTGCTGACCGGACAATTCGCTTTCGCACTTTGCGCGAATGTTTCGAATTCGTCTTTTGACAAATCCGGCACTTCACCTTCGAGTTCGAGCGTGATCTTTGTGATGCTAAAAGCGTCGCCAACTTTGTCCAGCCGAACTTTCGCCGTCGTATGCAGTCTTTCGGGCGTGAATCCGCCCTTTGTCAAAGCCGCGTCGAGCGCCATCGTAAAACATCCGGCGTGCGCCGCACCGATCAATTCCTCGGGATTCGTCGCCGCCGTGCCTTCTTCGTTAAACCTTGAGGCAAACGAATACGGACCGTCAAACGCGCCGCTGCCGACCTTTAAATTCCCGCTGCCTTCCGTTAAATTCCCTTTCCATTCCGCTTCCGCTGTTCTTACTGGCATAATTTTTTCTCTCCCTTGTTTTTATTATTTGTTTAGTTCAAAAATTATTTTTCGCTGATCATTTTCGTG
>CADEFG010000216.1 GCA_902826505.1 uncultured Acidobacteriota bacterium | reverse complement strand
TGGCGCGGAATAGCTGGAAATACGCTCGAAAATTCAGTGACCGTGCTCTCACTGCATTACACTTCCACCAGCGCGAAGTGATTGCTCGCACGCGTTAATTACATTATTCACGAACTCGATGAATGTCAACGCGACGATGACGACGGATACGTTTCAGAAATTCCCGACGGCAAAAAAATATTCGCCAAAATCGCGCAGGGCAAGATCGAAACGAAAAATCCGTTCGACCTCAATGGCGGCTGGGTTCCGTGGTACACTCTGCACAAACTTTTTGCCGGATTGCTCGACGCAAGCGAGTTTGGCAAAAATCCGAAAGCCTTGCAGATCGTCATAAAACTTGCGGATTGGACGGACAAAACGACCGCGAATCTTTCGGACGAACAGATTCAAAAAATGCTTTCCGTCGAACAGGGCGGAATGCTCGAATCGCTCGCCGAAATTTCGGTTCGCACGAAAAATCCGAAATATCTGAAATTGTCCGAAAGGTTTTATCACAAAGCCGTGATGAATCCTCTGGCGGAAGGTCGCGGAATCGTTCTCGAAAAACTCCACGCGAATATGCAGATTCCGAAAGTGATCGGCGCGGCACGGCTTTTTGAAATCGGCGGAAATCCGGCAAATGAAAAGATCGCCGAAGTTTTTTGGAACGAAGTAATCGAACATCACACCTACGTCAACGGCGGAAATACCGACCGCGAACATTTCGGAAAACGCGACGAGATCGCGGCGCGAATGTCTGGTTCGATGACCGAAACCTGTAATACTTACAATATGTTAAAGCTCACGCGGCATCTTTTCGGGTGGAGTCCGCGCGCCGCGTATTTCGATTACTATGAACGCGCGCTTTACAACCAGATCTTGGCGAGCCAGGACCCGAAAACGGGTTTGAGCGGTTATAAGCTCGGGCTTTACGGCGGATATTTTCAGCCTTTTTCGACCTTGGAAGATTCGTTCTGGTGCTGTACGGGTTCGGGTTTTGAAAATCACGTCAAATACAACGATTCGATCTATTTCCACGGCGCGAACGATCTGTACGTCAATCTTTTTATTCCGTCGCTTTTGAATTGGCAGGAAAAGGGTTTGATGCTTCGTCAGGAAACAAAATTTCCCGACGAAGAAAGCGTTTCGTTAACATTTGAAAAAGTAAGATCTGCCGATCTTTCAATTAAAATCCGGCGTCCGTTCTGGGCGGAAAACGGCGTAAAAATCAGCGTCAACGGCAAACCTTTCGAAATCCCGGAAACCAAGGACGGTTTTATCGCCATCGACCGCCGCTGGAAAAAAGGCGACCGCGTCGAGATAAAATTTCCGTTCAGCTTAAGAATTGAAAAAACGCCCGACAATCCGAACCGCGTCGCCATTCTTTACGGTCCGATCGTTTTAGCCGGACTTTTGGGAACGGAAAATTTTCCGCCCGAAGGTCCATACGGGCAGGAAGGCAGCGACGGCTGGAAATTGCCGCTCCCGAAAATGCCGAAACTCGCGGGCATCGAACGACCTTTGCAAGATTGGATAAAACCTTTGGCGGGAAAAAGTCTGACTTTCAAAACCATCGGCGCGGACGGCGAAGAAATCACGCTCGTCCCGCTTTTTCGCTCGCAGCACCAGCGGATGACCATTTATTGGGACGCTTTAACCCCGGGCGAACAAAATGCGCCGAAATCCGAATGAGGAAATTTTTAAGGTGATGAATAATATTTGGCATCGAAAACCGTTTTTCAAATTGCCGCTCACGCTGATCGCGGCGATTGGTTTGATTTTTGTGCCGATGGCGTTGGCGCAGAAAAACAAGTCTGCCGCGCGAAAACCGAACATCGTTTTGATTTTGGCGGACGATCTGGGTTACGGCGATCTGGGCGCTTTCGGGCAGAAATTCATCAAAACTCCGAATCTCGATCGGCTCGCGCGCGGCGGAATTCGGTTTACCGATTTTTACGCCAGTTCGCCGGTTTGCGCGCCTTCCAGAGCGAGCCTGATGACCGGCAAACATCAGGGACACGCCGTGATTCGCGGCAACAATAACGACCGGGGCGAACGCGTTCCGCTGCGACCTGAAGACACGACGATCGCCGAAGTTTTGAAAACGGCGGGCTACCGCACGGGAATTATCGGAAAATGGGGTTTGGGCGAACCCGGCACGACCGGAATTCCGAACAAAAAAAGCTTCGATTATTTTTTCGGATACCTGAATCAAAACCACGCGCATAATTATTACCCCGATTATTTATGGCGCAACGCGGAAAAAGTGAATTTACCGAAAGGCACGTATTCCGCCGATCTGTTCGCGCAGGAAGCCCTGGATTTTATCAAACGAGAAAGCGCGAACCCGTTTTTTCTTTATCTCGCCGTGACCTTGCCGCACGCCAATAACGAACTGACCCGAAAGACCGGAAACGGCATGGAAATTCCGTCCGACGCGCCATATTCGGCGGAAAATTGGTCGCCGCCACAAAAAAATTACGCGGCGATGGTTTCGCGGCTCGATGCGGATGTCGGCAAGCTACTCGATTTGCTCAAACAACTGAAACTTGAAGACAACACGCTCATCCTTTTTTCGAGCGATAACGGTCCGCAGGGCAAAGACGAAGGCGGTTACGATCAAACGCTTTTTGCAAGCAACGGCGGTTTTCGCGGTCTCAAACGCGAGCTTTACGAGGGCGGAATTCGGGTGCCGCTGATCGTCAGCTGGCACGGGAAGATCAAACCGGATCAGACGAGTCAAAAGGTTTGGGCGCAATACGATTTGCTTCCTACTTTTGCCGAAATCGCGGGCATCAAATCGCCGGACGGGCTTGACGGAGTTTCGATGCTTGCCGCGCTTTTCGGGAAAAACGCGCCCGAACGCAAATATTTTTACTGGGAATTTCACGAAGGCGGTTTTGCACAAGCCGTCCGGCTGAAAAATTGGAAAGCCGTCCGCAAGGGTTTCAACGGCAGGATCGAGCTTTACGATTTGTCGAAAGACGCGAAGGAAACGACGAATTTAGCGGCGAAAAATCCGAATGTTGTCCGGCAGATCGAAGAAATAATGAAGCGCGAACACGTTGAATCGGAAAATTGGGCAGATCGAAGAGCCGAAACGGAAAAGCCTTGATTTGTACTTTGTTTTTTGAGATTTCTTATATTCTTAACTTTGCGCCTTGGCGCTTTGGCGGGAAGGTTTTTTCTTTATGTTGAGAGAATTCGAAATAGTTATTTCCCGCAAAGACGCAAAGGAAAACCAGAACATCAGGAAACTTAAAAAAAACAGAAAATTTAGCAGGATGGAAAATAGTTTTCGACGAATTTTGGTTGTTTCGCTGGCGCTGGTTTCGCTTGGTTTTCAAGGTTGTCAAAAACCTTCGGTTCAAAATGCATCGACGCCGAAAGAATTAAACGCGCCGGAAAATATGGTTTTGATCAAAGGCGGAACTTTTCAGATGGGCGCAAACGACGGAATGCCGTTCGAAGCGCCGGTTCACGAAGTCGCGGTCAAACCGTTCTGGATCGACACGCGCGAAGTGACGGTCGCCGAATTCGCCAAATTCGTCGCGGCGACAAATTACAAAACCGACGCGGAAAACTTCGGGTGGTCGGGCGTTTTTAATCTGGAAACCGGCGAATGGGAACGTGTTGACGGCGCGAACTGGCGTTTTCCCGACGGCGGAAAACCTGCCGCCAATCCGAATGAGCCGGTCGTTCAGGTTTCGTGGCGCGACGCCGCCGCCTACGCGAAATGGGCGAACAAGCGGCTGCCTTCGGAAGCCGAATGGGAATTTGCCGCGCGCGGCGGTCTGACGGGGAAAAAATACGCGTGGGGCGATGAACTGCGCCCGCAGGGGAAACCCGCCGCCAATTGGTGGCAAGGCGTTTTCCCCGATAAAAACACGGTCGAGGACGGATTTCTGCGGCGCGCGCCGGTCGGGAGTTTTGCGCCGAACGGTTTCGGGCTTTACGACACGAGCGGCAACGTCTGGGAATGGTGCGCCGATTGGTACTCGGACGATTTTTACAAAAATTCGCCGCGTGAAAATCCGGCGGGCGCGGCAAGCGGCGCGGAACGCGTGATTCGCGGCGGTTCGTGGATGTGCGCGGAAAATTTCTGCACGAATTACCGCGTCGCCGCGCGCAGTCACGCGACGCCCGATTCGGGACTAAATAATCTCGGCTTTCGCTGTGCGCGCGATCAGGAATGAATTTTTTAATAAATAATTGCGTAACTTATAGTTTCTAAAAGCTCTAAACTTTGCGACTTTGCGACTTGGCGGGAATTAACTTGCGATTTATGAATAATTTAATTTCCCGCCAAGCGGCAAAGGCGCAAAGAATCAATCATCAAGAAATTCAAGTTACAAAGTAACCAAATTATGAAACCAAATTTGTTTAATCGCCTTTTTTTTCGGTCGCTTTTGACGGCGGCTTTGTTCGCGTTTCTAATAGCCGCGTTCAATACGATTTCATTGTCGCAAACGCGCCTGACCGATGCTTTCGACCGTGATTGGCGGTTTCTCAAAGGTAACGCGGAAACGGCGGAAAAGACTGATTTTGACGATGCGGCGTGGCGTAAATTAAATGTTCCGCACGATTGGAGCATCGAAGGACCGTTTGACGAAAAAAATCCGACCGGCGCGGGCGGCGGTTTTCTGCCGTCGGGCGTTTCGTGGTATCGCAAACATTTTCAGGTTTCGGCAAAAGACAAAACTAAAAAAGTTTTTATCCAGTTCGACGGCGTGATGGGCATTTCGGATGTTTGGATCAACGGCGTTCATCTCGGGCAGCGACCGTCGGGTTATATCAGTTTTGAGTACGAACTGACCGAACATCTGAATTTCGGTAAAAATAATGTCATTGCGGTTCGCGCTGACACATCTTTGCAGCCCGCGTCGCGCTGGTACACGGGCGCAGGAATTTATCGCCACGTCCGGCTTGTCAAAAAGAACGCGGTTCACATTCCGCAATACGGAACTTTTGTTTCGACGCCGCATGTTAATGAACGAGAGGCAATCGTCAAAATTTCGAGCGAAGTCATCAATCAATCGGATCAAGCGCAAACCGTTTCGATGCGCGTCGATTTGCTTGACCCGAACGGGAAAATCGCTGCATTTGGCGAAAACCGACCCGTCAGCCTTGCCCCGAATCAAACAACAACTTTCGAATTCGAAATTAAAGTTCAAAATCCGCAGCTTTGGCACGTTGAAAAAGGCAAAATTTACAAAGCGGTTGCGCGAATTCGCAGTAATAACAAAACTGTTGACGAAGAAGTCGTGCCGTTCGGTATTCGCGAATTTTATTTCGAGGCGAAAACGGGTTTTTGGCTCAATGGTAAAAACTTTAAGGTCAAAGGCGTTTGTCTGCATCACGACGGCAGCGCGTTCGGCGCGGCGGTTCCGCTTGCCGTGTGGGAACGAAGGTTTAAAGAACTGCGCAAACTTGGCGTCAACGCGATTCGCACCGCCCATAATCCGCCCGCACCGGAATTTTTAGATCTCGCCGACCGGATGGGTTTTCTCGTGATGGACGAGCTTTTCGATCAATGGACGGTCGCGAAAAATAAATACGATTATCATTTGTATTTCAACGAATGGTCGAAACGCGATGTCCGTGATACGGTGCGGCGCGATAGAAATCATCCATCGGTCATTTTGTGGAGCGCGGGCAACGAAATCCACGACACGCCGAAACCCGAGATCGCGATTCCGATCCTCAAAGGCTTGGTCGAAACTTTTCACGCGAACGATCCGACGCGACCCGTCACGCAAGGGTTATTTCGCCCGAATGTGAGCAAGGATTACGACAACGGTTTGGCGGATTTATTGGATGTTGTGGGGCAAAATTACCGCGAAAAAGAGATTCTGGCGGCGCACCGGCAAAAGCCGACGCGCAAAATTATCGGGACGGAAAACACGCACGAACTGACGCAGTGGCTTGCCGTCCGCGACAATCCCGAATACGCCGGACATTTTGTTTGGTCGGGCATCGATTATTTGGGCGAATCGGCGAAATATCCGACCGTCGCGTATAATTCGGGCTTGCTTTACAAAACTGCCAGCCCGCGCCCGATCGCCTTTCAAAGACAAAGCTGGTGGGCGAGCGAACCAATGGTTTACATCGCGCGGCGCGTCGCCAATACGCCGAAGTTGCCGACCGATCCGGGCTATAATCCGACCGAGGAACGCCGCCCGACGGTTTTGTTTTCCGACTGGACGCCGAAAAATCTCGAAAAACACGAAGAAAACGTCGAAGTTTACAGCAATTGCGAGGAAGTCGAATTATTCTTAAACGGTAAATCTCTCGGCAAAAAAACGAAACCGGCGGACGATTCGCCGCGCAACTGGAAAGTTGATTTTGAAGCCGGCAGCGTAAAAGCCGTCGGCTTGAACGGCGGCACCGCGGTCGCCGATTTCGAGCTTCGGACAGCCGGAAAACCTACAAAAATACTTCTTTCGGTTGATAAGAATTCAATCGTTAATCATTGGGACGACGTTGCTTTTGTGACCGTCACGGTGACGGACGAAAACGGCACACTCGTTCCGAACGCCGATGATCTGATCACTTTCAAAACGGAAGGCGCGGGCGGCGTCGTCGCCGTTGACAGCGCCGACAACAACAGCCACGAATCGTATCAAGGCTCGACGCGCCGCGCTTATCACGGAATTTGTTTTGCGATGCTCAAAGCTAATGCCGACAAAGGAAAAATCACTCTGACGGCAACCGCGCCGAACTTAAAAAGCAACACGATCACGGTAAATGTCACGAAAGCAAAGTAAGCCAAAAAAATAAGCAATTGCCTGAAAGGTAAATTTTAATATGACAATGAAAAAATTCAAGGCTTCGATCCGGCGGTTTCTTTTATTGCTTTGTTTTTCGTTAACGGCGATGCCGTTTGCCTTTTCGCAAAGCATTGCCGAAGCAACAACGACTGCGCCGACTTTGGTTATTGACGTTTGGAGCGCGGGCAAGATGCCCGGAAATGCGGCGGTCGAACCGGAAGCCGAGATGCCGGATAGAGGCGACAAAGTGCAAAGAATTACGAATATCAGCCGCCCGACGCTTTCGGTTTTTCCGGCGCAAAATAAGAATGCGACCGCCGTAATTATTTGTCCCGGCGGCGGCTACAATTATGTTACGTACAACAAAGAAGGCGTCGAAGTTGCCGAATGGCTCAATTCGCTCGGCATCACGGCGCTGGTTTTGAAATACCGGACGCCGCAAAATCGCGAAGGCGCGTTTCAGGATTTGCAGCGGGCATTGAGCCTGACGCGCGCAAACGCGAAGAAATGGAAGATTGACGGCAAAAGAATCGGCGTGATCGGTTTTTCAGCGGGCGGGCATCTGGCGGCAAAAGCCAGCAATTTATTTGAAAACAGATCTTATTCGCCGGTCGATCAGGTTGATAAAAAAAACTCTCGTCCCGATTTTGTGATTTTGGTTTATCCCGCTTATTTGGAGCGCGACGGGAAAATTGCGACCGAATTGAATCTCAAGGCAAAAATTCCGCCGACGCTCATCGTGCATAACGAAGACGACAAAACCTTTATCGCCGGCAGCAAGATTTATCACGCGGCTTTGGACGAAGCGAAAGTTCAAAACACGTTTCTGCTTTATCAAACAGGCGGGCACGGTTACGGTCTGCGCTCGACGAAAGATGTCGGCGCGTGGACAAAGGACGCGGCGGAATGGCTCAAAAAGAACAAATTCCGAAATTAAACGGGTGAAAGCTTGGCAATCGGAAGACGTTGATTCCGAAATTGGAAGGTTAATTGATGAATTATCGAGAATTAGGCAGAACGGGTTTTAAGGTTTCGGAGATCAGCTTCGGCGCGTGGGCGATCGGCAACGATTGGGGAAATGTCGACGATTCCGAATCGCTCAC
>CADEFG010000215.1 GCA_902826505.1 uncultured Acidobacteriota bacterium | reverse complement strand
CCATTGCGACAATCTCCCCGTTGTGCGAATTGATGCAAACGATACCGGCTTGAACTTCCGGCACTTGCTGAAGCTCGACCTGCAAAGTCTGGTTGTCGTTATCTACTTCTTTGACTAAAAATTCACCCAAGTAACCTTCCTTCAATTCATCTTTCGGGCGCTTCCCGCTTCTGCCCATCTCTTTGCTTGTGACGATTGTCTTGTATTTACCAAAACGAACCGTCGCTTCATCTTTTCCGGCATCGATTTTTGTAATCAAACCTTTGATGTATTCGCCTTTTTCGTATTCGTCGCCAAACCAATCGGGATGCTTAAAGGAATCGAGCTTGCGCTGAATTTCTTTGGCATCGGTGAGCGGTTGCTGGTTTTCGTCGAGCAAGATATTTTGATACTCGGAACGCCATTTTTGCGATTTGTCGTAGCTTCGCAAACCTTCGCGGACCGCTTTGGTCGCCAATTTCTGCCCGTCAACATTGATGGTCGTATAAACCTTCAAACCGCCCTGCGCGACGCGGGTCGTGTATTTGTCTTCGAGATATTTGCGGATTTCCTCGATCGGATAATCCCATGCCGTCGATTTCGGCTGCGATTGATAATAAGCTGTGTCCGCCAGTTTGATCTTTTTTGCTTTTGCCGCATCGATCTGAGCCTGCGAATATTTATCGGGGAAATATTTGCCCATCTGATCAAGCACGATATTTCGACGTTCCTCCGCCTTTTCCATATTCCGCGTCGGCGAATATTCGGGAGATTTCGGAACCGCCGCGAGGAGCGCGGCTTCTTCCAAACTCAAATCTTTCAGCGATTTTCCGAAATAAGTTCGCGAGCCAGCCTCAAAACCATACGAACCCGCGCCTAAAAATACGTAGTTCATATACATTTCAAGAATCTGTCGTTTGGTATAAAATCGCTCGATTTGCAGCGCGACCATCCATTCATTGACCTTGCGCGTATAAGTTTGGTCTTTGTAAAGAAAAAGATTTTTGGCAAGCTGTTGCGTAATGGTCGATGCGCCTTCCATTCTGCCGGTCGTAAAGTTTTTGATGACGACACCGGCGATTCGATACGGGTCAACTCCGATGTGTTGATAAAAGCGATAATCCTCGATCGCGATCAGCGCGTCTTCGACGTTTTGCGGAATATCGGATTCTTTGATCGGAATCCGTTTTTCGATGGCAAATTCGGCTAAAACCGTTTCGCCGTCGTCGGCATAAATCGTCGTTACCTGCGGCGGGCGATAGGTTGCCAGCGCGGAAACTTCGACCGAATAACGCGAATTATTGAGATAATACGAAGCCAAAATTCCCGTCAAACCACCGGCGGCGAGCGCGAGTGCGAGCGCGGTCGGAAACCATAAATATTTCCAAAATCCGCGCCCTTTTGATTCAACCGATTTGATTTCCTTTTCAACGATCTTTCTTTCTCTTGCCATAAAATACCTCAGGTTTTAGGTTTTAGGTTTTAGGTTTTTGTCTGGATATATTCTAACCCAAAACTTTGAAACCTCGAACCTAAAACCCAAAGCCTAAAACCCAAAAACTAATTAACAAATCTTCGCATTTTGACGCTGATCACAAAACCGATCGCGATAAATGTCGATAAAACCGCCGAAAGTCCCGCGCTCATCAAAGGCAGCGGAACGCCGATCACCGGCAAAAAGCCCAAAACCATCCCGACATTCATAAAAATCTGGAACGTAATACCGCCCGTGATCGCCATGATGACGAGCATTCCGGCGCGGTCGGGCGCTTCGCGAGCGCCCGCGACGAGCCTCGAAAGCAGCAGAGCATACGCCAGAAGCAACGAGATACAACCGATAAAACCCGTATTTTCCGCCGTCACCGCAAAGATAAAATCGGTATGCGGTTCGGGCAGAAATTTGAGTTTTGCCTGTGATGTTTCCGTGTCGCCCTTGATGCCGGTCAAACCGCCTTTGCCGACCGTGATCATTGACTGAATCGTATGATAGGCATAACCGCGCGGGTCGGCGCTTTCGGGATCGAGAATGACGTTGATCCGTTCTTGCTGATAACCTTTGATCTTGCCGGTTTTGACGCCAACCCAATAAGCCGCCGGTGCTAAAATCAAACCCGCGATAATTGTGATAATGACATATCTGATCTTGATTCCCGAAAGAAAGAAAACAACCGCGAGCAGCGGAAAATAAGTCATCGCCTGTCCGGCATCGGGCTCGAGCAGAATCAAACCGACCGGCGCGGCTAGAATCGCCACGCCGATGAGCATCTCTTTTATTTTTAAATTCCCGCTTTTTCGCGCGCCGAAATATTTGGCGAGCATCAGCACGACCGGAATCTTGACAAACTCCGATGGCTGAAACTGTCCGATCAGCGGAAGTTTGAGCCAGGCGGTCTGCCCGTTGACCTTTACGCCGAGCGGCGTCAGAACCAATAACAGTAAAACCAAACCGATCCCGTAAAAAATAGGCGCGGCATCAACGATCCGGCGGTAATCGCTGAAACCGACGACCGCAAAGGCGACCAGCGCGATGCCCAGACCGATGATTTGTTTTGACCAGTAGCTTTCGGTCGGTTGGGCATTAAAAATCTGCCAGACGCCGAAACTGACAATTGCAATTGCTAAAACAGTTGTCAGCCAGTCAAAATCCCGTAAATCGCGTTTTTCGATGATTGCTACCATATTCTAAATTGCGAGTTGAAAGTTGAAAGCGAAGAGTTGAAATTATTCTCGCAACTCTGCGCTCGCAGCTCGCAACTATTTCTTTGCTACTTCCTGATTATCTGTTTGCCCGCCGTTTCTTTTCGACAAATATGCTTCGTAAACGCCTTTCACTGCCGGTGCCGCGTGACTTCCGCCAAAACCCGAATTTTCAATCAACGCGAGAACCGCGATCTCGGGTTTATAAGCCGGTGCGAAACTGACAAACCAGGCGTGGTCTTTCGCGCCGCCCGAATTAAGTTCGGAGTTCTGCGCCGTTCCGGTTTTACCGGCGATTTCAAAATTCGGAATTTTGATCGCGCCCGCCGTTCCGCCGCCGTTAACGACGCCCCACATTCCTTTCAGCATCAGAGCGTTTTGTTCGGGCGTCATCGGTATTAATTTGGGTTCGGGGCGTTGAAACCCAAAGCCATCGCGGGCAGCAATATAGGTGCTCTCGTTTTCGTTTCCGATCGCGCCGATCGGTTTGAATTCCTTCAAAAAATGCGGCACATACATTTTGCCCTGAACGCCGATGCTCGCAATTGCCCGAATCAGCGAAATCGGCGTGACGACGACCGTATCTTGTCCGATCGATGCATAAACCGTCCGAATATCGCTCCATTTTCCTTCGCGTTTTTCGATCGAAGCGCGCCAGCTTTTTGGCGTTTGGCTGACCTTTTCGTTCGGCAGATCGACGCCCGAACGTTTGTCGAAATCGAATGTTTCGACCATTTTAGTCAAACCTTCGATGCCCAATTTTGAACCCAGCCGATAATAGTAACCGTCACACGATTTGGTGATCGCGTAATCGAGCGGCGGCGAGCCGTGGCTTCCCATACAGCGCGAAAATTTATTGCCGATCGTTATGCCGCCGCCGGAAACGAGATGCGAATTGGCAACCGTGATCGCGCCTTGTTCGAGTCCGGCGACCGATTCAGGAATTTTCCACGTCGAGCCGGGATGATAACGTCCCTGAATCGCCCGGTTATAAAGCGGACGGCTTTCGTCCTGCCAGTAGGCGGCGATTTTTTTGCGTCCTTCGGGCGTCGTGCTTTCCTGCACAAAGATATTCGGGTCGAACGAAGGCAGCGAAGCCATCACGAGAATTTCGCCGTTGTTCGGGTCGGTCGCGATAATCGTTCCGCGTTTGGTCGTCGATGTCGCCAGCTGATTTTCGGCGGCAAGCTGCAGATCGAGATCGATCGTCGAAACCAAATCTTGTCCGGCTTGCGGCTGAACGGTTTCGATCTCGCTTTGGACACGCCCGCGGCTGTCGACGATAACTTTTCGATAGCCGGGTTTTCCGCGCAAAAATTCGTCGTAGTATTGTTCGAGTCCGCCCTTGCCGACAATATCGCCCGGACGAAAACCTTTTTCCCGAACTTCCGGTTTTTCAAGTTCCTTCGGACTGATTTCGCCGACGTAGCCGAGGACGTGCGCCAAAATCTCCTTGTGCGGATAATATCTTTGCGGCTGAAGCTCGACGCGCAGTTCCGGGTATTCCATCGAATGCGCCTCGACCCAGGTGATGTCCTGAATGCTCGCATTCTCTTTCAAAACCATCGTTTCAAAATCGTTTTGTTTTTTTATCAAATTCAGACGCTCAACAACGTATTGCCGATCGACATTTAGACCGCGCGCGTAATCGTCAACTCTTTCGGTCACATCGATTTTCTTGATCGGTTCGTTGGAAAGCGTCACATTATAGGTCGGTCGCGAATCAACGAGAAGTTTTCCGTGACGGTCGAAAATCGCGCCGCGCGGTGCCGGAATCGGAATCTTGCGGATTCGCTGATTTTCGGCTTTGTCCTCGTAATATTCGCCTTTGACGACTTGCAGATAATAAAGACGGGCGCCGAGAATGGTCAGCAAAACAAAAGCGATGACCTGAATTGTGCCGACTCTGATGCCGAGATTTTGCGTATGGTCGTAAAGCTTCATTTTTGTTAGTTGTTAATGGTTTTAGACTTTTAGAAAAACTACCTTCTACCCAAACGAATCGGATTTCGCCGGCGAGTTTGACGGCGCGATGAAAAAGAGTCGCGCTTTCTTCTCTTCAGGCTATCCACTGAAAAACTTCCCAAAATTAAATAAATGATTGTTCCGGCAATTGTCGTTCCGATCAGCGAATAAACAATCGTCGTCAAAAACGGCGCGGACGGTTCTTGTCCAAAAAGACGATGCAGTCCGTAAAATACCAGATCATCGAGCAAACATGCACCTGCTATGACGGGGATCTGCAATAAAAGGTTGTCCAGGTAGACGCGCCGCGCAATCTCCGAAACCGCGAATGCAATCAACGTTTTAGAGAATCCGTTGGCACCGATCAGACCGCTGCTCAAAGCGTCCACCGCGATGCCCGAAAATGTCCCGAACAGAAGCGCTTTAATCGTATTTCTCTGCAAGGCAGCGTAAACGACAATGATCAGCGGAAAATCAATATACATGAATACTTCGTGGACATTGCGGAGCGTCCACTGAAGTAAAATGGCGATGATTAACGCGATTGTGATTTTTAACTGTTCCATTCTGACTGCAAGCTACTTATCTTTTCGGCTTTTTGTTGTCTTTGTCCGCATTCAGCACACTCTTTTCGTATTCGGGTTTCGGCGGCGGTTCGTAAAGCACGACGGCAACTTCTTCCATCGCGAAAAGTTTCGCGCTCGGTTTGATAAAAATCTGTTGCGGCACGGTCGCCGATCCGGGACGCACCTCGGCGACTTCGCCCAATTTTAAACCTGCCGGATAAATTCCGTCCTGTCCGCTCGTATAAACCATCTCGCCGACCTGCACCTCGATCGTTCCGGGAATGTAGCCCATTTCAAGCAGTTCGCGTTTGCCGTTGCCGCTGACGACGCCGATCGCGCTCGACGTGCTGAGTTCGCCGATCACGCCGCCCAAACCGGATTTGTCTTTCGTCACGAGATTGATCTGCGCGGTGATCGGGCTGACGGCAATCACTCTGCCGATCAAGCCGCCGTTGTTGACGATCGGCATATTCAGTTTCACGCCGTCGAGACTTCCGCGATTAATGATCGCTGAATCGAACCAGAGTGACGGGTCGCGCCCGATAATCTGCGCGGACAGAATATTATATTTCGACTCGGTTTTCAGTTGTAGAAGCGTTTTCAAACGCTCGTTTTCCTTCGCCAGATCCTCGCTTTTCTGAACTTCGACCTGGAGTTCCTGAACCTGCTGTTTGAGCTTGTCGTTTTCGCTTTGCGCCGAGCGCAAATTTGAAATTGATTGAAAATAACCCGTCACGCCCGATGTCACGCTCGTTACCGGCGACTGCACAAAATTAGCCACCGCCTGAGTCCAGACGCGAATCACTCTTTCCTGTGAAGTGGTCTTGGCGTCATACGCCATAAGCAGAAAATTGCCCAACAAAAGGGCAATCATCAGCCAAGGCGTCAGCTTCCAAACCTCTTTCTGACTTCGCTCAACCATTTTTCATTTATCATTTATCATTGAACATTTATCAAGGAATTTTTGTTCAATGATAAATGTTCAATGATAAATGTCTTAACTTCCTGTCATTAATGAATTATCCCATTTGACGCGCTTCAGAAGTTCGATATCTGAAAGCATTTTGCCCGTCCCAAGCACGATCATTAAGCTCTTATCGAGATTTTTCAGCAGCGCACCACCGCCGGTCAGCACGATTCCGCGCTCGACGATGTCGGCGGAAAGTTCGGGCGGCGTGCGTTCCAAGGCGACGCGCACGGCATTGATGATCGTCGAAACCGCATCGGAGAGCGCCTCGCGAATTTCTTCGTCGGTGATGGTAATGGTTTTGGGAATTCCTTCGATCAAGTTGCGTCCGCGAACTTCCATCGAAAGCGGTTCGTCAAGGGGAAACGCCGAACCAAGCGCGATTTTGATTGCTTCCGACGTGCGTTCGCCGATCAGCAGATTGTATTTTCGTTTGATAAATTGCGTGATGGCTTCGTCCATCTCGTTTCCGGCAACGCGCACGGCGCGTGAATAAACGATACCCGAAAGCGAGATTACCGCGATATCGGTCGTCCCGCCGCCGATGTCGACGACCATGTTTCCGTAGGGTTCGGTGATCGGCAGTCCCGCGCCGATTGCCGCCGCCATCGCTTCTTCGACCAGATAAACCTCCGAAGCCTTCGCGCGATACGCCGAATCTTCGACGGCGCGGCGTTCGACCTGCGTGATTTCCGACGGAATTCCGATCACGACGCGCGGGCGCACCCAACTTTTGCCGTTGTGCGCTTTGCGGATAAAATGCTGGAGCATTTTTTCCGTCACTTCAAAATTGGCGATCACGCCGTCCTTCATCGGGCGAATCGCGACGATATTTCCCGGCGTTCGACCGAGCATTTCCTTGGCGTCGCGCCCGACCGCCTCGACCTGATTGGTAACTTTATTGATTGCCACGATCGAAGGTTCCGAAACAACGATGCCGCGACCTTTCGCATAAACAAGCGTGTTGGCGGTTCCCAGATCAATCGCCAAATCGCTCGAAAATAAACTAAACAAAGACTTAAATGCCATTTTATATTAAATTTTCCGTGTTAAATTCTTATTTAAAAGTTTGTGTTTGAAAAGGAGGAGTGTTGCTCTCTAAAAAATCGTAGAGATATGTTAAAGAGAAGACTTTCGCCCCAAACATTAACTTATAAGCATACACCTATTTCGCGTTGTTTTTCCAACTGTTACAAGAGGAATTTATAATTTTTTCGGAAAAATAATTTTCAGAATGTTTCGGATCGTCAGGAAAAGGCATGCAGAAGTCGGAATCCTTCGCTGGCGGCAAACGATTCCGACTTTAAAAGTCGGGAGATTTCATAACCGGTTTGGTCGTCACCGATAATTCGGGCAATCCCGGTTATGTTCTAAAAAAGACAAAGTTTCGTCGAGTATTTCATCACAAGTGCGTCTTCAATAAAGAAATTTACACCTTTGAAAAAAACCGTGTAACCCGCAAAATAGAGTTCGCGGTTGGTGCCGACCTTCATCGCGGTGAATCCGTCCTTGTCGATCACGTTAAACTGTCGGAACAACAGCTCATTGCCGTTTTGACCGGAAAGTTTGGCGAAAAATGCATCGCTCCGGGCAAGCGAGTCATCGGGTAAGCCGCGATTCGGATTTACTCCGCGCAAGGAATCGAAAGTATAACCGCCGTAAAAAACATTGCCCGCAGCATCAACATCGAGAGCTAAAACCTTTGCT
>CADEFG010000214.1 GCA_902826505.1 uncultured Acidobacteriota bacterium | reverse complement strand
AACGGTCGAAAAGATCGACAAGGAAACGGCGGAAGTGATGGTCGGCGCGATGCGTTTCCGCGAAAAACTCCAGAATCTGCAAGTCGTTTCCGCCGCAGCGGTCGCCGAAAACGCGCCCAAATCACAAACGCGCGGCGAAAAACTGCAAAGTCAGGCAAAAGATTCAAATCTGCGGCTCGACACCGTCGACATGAACGCCGAACTAAACCTGATCGGCAAAACCACATCGGACGCCGAATACGAAATCGACCGCTTTTTAGACGAAGCCTACTTAGCCGCGCTCCCGCAAGTCCGGATCATTCACGGCTTCGGCACCGGCGCACTGAAAAACTTTGTCCATCATTTCTTAAAAGGTCATCCGCACATCGCGCGCTTCTCGTTCGCTCCGCAGGACCAAGGCGGAAACGGTGCGACAATAGCAGAACTCAAACAGTAAGAAGATTTTATGAAACTAACGATCACCTTTTTGCTTCTGCTTTTTGCCTTCGGAAAAACCGCTTCGGCACAGGAAAGCCAAAACGATTTGCAGATTTTCGATGCGTTTTCCGATTACAATTGCGAACTATTAATGAGCCGGATCGACGCGTTTGTCAACGACGGATTAGGTCGAAATCCGACTTCAAAAGGCTATATCGTGATCTACGGCGGCGGCGATTCGATCAAAAACAAGTTTTTGGAGAGATATGTTAACGGCTATCTGAATTCCCGCAAAATCGATAAAAATCGTTATTTGATCATTCCCAGCAAAGCGAATCCCGACTTTAAGATCGAGTTTCTGCTCAGTAAAAGCGGCAAAGAAAAGCCGAATATCAAGGAAGAAGTTTTTCCGTTCGTGTTGACGAAATCCGACAAACCCGTGATGTTTGTCCGCGAAACCGTCGAGGTTGTGAAAACGGACGGAAAGTGGCATTATATCGGCGATTGTCCGGTGTGTTGTATCGAAAGTTATTACTCGGATTTTTTGGCGGAATACCTGAAAGCCAATCCGCAGCTCAACGCGCAGATCCGCATTTTCGGCAGATCGAAAGATCATAAGGAAAAGCTCGCGAGCCTGATCCGCGAGGAATTGGTGACCCAATACGAAGTTTCGTCCAACCGTTTTTTGATTCGTTACGAAGAAATTAGTCAAAGTCTCACGCAGCTGCCGATGAATTCGGCGACGATCGAAATAGATTTCGTTTCGCAGAAATAAAGGAGAAATTATGAAATTGCCAAAAATCACTTTCGCTTTAACGATTTTGTTAATTTTGTATCAGACCGGTTTTGGACAAGAATTTAAAGAAGATGAAGACTGGATCAACGGATACCAGCCTTTTTTGAGCCATCAGCTAAAAAACTACACAAAAGATGATGTCATCAAAGCGAAAGAAAAACTCAATCTGATCAAACAATCGAAGATCGCTACGGAATGGGAAGGTTCTTACACTTTGCCTGCAGACCTGAGCGATACAAAATTATTTTGGAATTCGGCGACAGGTTTTGTTAATTATTACATTTATACCTGTGCAATCGAGCTGCGCGCATTGAATTACGGCAAAGTCATCAATAATACCGATTCGGTAATTTTGATCACGGAAAAACCTCAGCCGCCGTTTTTTCTAACAGGCAAAACCGGACAGATAAAACTGATCAAAGTTAAGTGGGGCGATCTGCATTTTCTGGTCGAAGAAGACGAGCTTGAAGTTTTTTGCGAATTAGCCGCAGGGTTTTACGGCTCAGCAAAAATGGAAACAATCGAAACTAACGGCGAAAGCTATGTAACTCAAACATCTATTTGGGATTCTTTTTGGATCAAAAGCGACGAAATATCAAAGAAAAAGGCTTTCAGTTTGCCGGTCTTGCCTAAAGCTTACGAAAAATTCATCAAACAGCCGATCGAAACAAAGATCGATTCGATCGACAAATACGAAAAAGACGAGCCGGACGAAGAATCTGCGATGGCACGATATTCGCGCCGCTACGTGAATATCGGCGCGGGCAAAAATCTCGGCATCAAAACCGGAATGCAATTTTATGTGCCGGATTTGGGCGAACGAATCCGCATCGTCGAAGTCAAGGACAAATCTGCCGTCGGCGTTCTGGAAAGAATGATCGATTCGGAAACGAGTGAAGAAGGTTGTGTTAATTTTAGTTCCGTCGATATTCCATGCAAACTGCCGAAAGCGGGAATGAAAATTAAAACTATTCCCGACGATCTTTTAGAAGATAATTAATGCTCAACGATCAATATTTTATCGATGATCTGAAAAACCGCGCTGACCTTGTTTGGGAAATTAATCTTAAATCAAAGTCGGTGATACAATAATTTTCTGAGGTAAAAACAATGACGCAACAGCAAATAGTTCAAGAATTCAAAACTTATCCGAAAGCGCAAAAGTCAGTTATTATCCGACAACTTTTGCGAATCTTTGAAGAAGATTTGGAAGAAAATCCGCCAAATGAGGACGCGCCTTCGATTGAAGAAAGATTACGACTCGTCAAAAGCCTTGCCGGAAGTTTGAAAATGGAAAATCCGCCAATGACCAGAGAGCAGGAACGCGAAATTATCTTTGAACATCTTTCGGAGAAATACAAATAATGCGCGTTTTGCTGGACACTGATGTCAATTTGGATTTCATTTTGGCGCATCAGCCTTTTTTTGTCGAAGCCGAACAGATTTTTATCGCAATTGCCCAAAACAAAATCGAGGCTTTTATCGCAAGCATCACCGCCATCAACATTTATTACATCGGCAGAAAAGAAAACGGCAGAGATTTGACCTTACAGGAGTTAGACAAATTATTGAAATTGGTCAAAATCTGTCCGGTTGATTCAAACAATCTGCAATCTGCCATAATTTCTCCGATTACCGACTACGAAGATGCCGTCCAGCACGAATGCGGCGTTGCGGAAAGTTTGGACGCAATCGTGACGCGCAACACGAAAGATTACAAGAATGCTTCGGTGAAAGTTTATTCGCCGACCGATTTTTTGCAAATCTTGTAAGAATCAATGCTTTACGACCAATATTTTATTGATGATCTGAAAAACCGCGCCGATCTGGTGCGGATTGTCGAGATGCACGTTCCGCTGAAGAAAAAGGGCGCGAACTTTTGGGGCAATTGTCCGTTTCACGGCGAAAAGACGGCTTCGTTTTCGGTCAATCAGGCGAAAGGTTTTTACAAGTGTTTCGGGTGTTTGGAAGAAAACGAATTAATCTGGACAGACAAAGGATTAAAACCCATCGGACTAGTTTGCTATTGCGACAAAGTAGTTGATTTGAACGGCGAGTTAAAATCAATCACAAATATATTTCATAAAACATCAGAACAATTGCTCGGTATTTCAACCGCAATGTTCAGATACGACCCGCTTTGGCTGACACCTGACCACACTTGTTTATTCGTTCGACAGGAAGATGCCGTTTCTAATTTGCCTTACATTCAGCAAACGCCCGAAAGATTAAAATTTTACTCAATTCGCAAACGGGCAAAACGCTCAAAGAAATATCAGAACTTATTGAAATTGACTGAAGGAAATGCCGAAGAAATGAAAGTCGGAGATTATTTGGCATTTCCTCTCATTCACGAAAATTTGCGTAAAAATTTTCCCTTACGAGCAAATGACGTTATTCATCCGAAAAAGAATCTCGTCAATGGTTATCGAATCGAAGAGCTTCCAATCAATGAAAAGACTGCCAGACTCTACGGTTTATGGTTAGCCGAAGGATCTGTCGGGCGCGGCTTCGTACGATGGACTTTCAACTCAAATGAACTGCATTTTGCGGAAGAAATCGTTTCAATACTTAAAAGCGAATTTAAGCTTGAGGCATCAATTTATCATCAAGGCGCATATAAAAATATCTGTGAAGTAAATTGCAGTAAAACAGATTTAGCTAAACAACTTGTTTATTGGTTTGGTAAAGGCGCGGCGCAAAAGAAAATTCCGGCTGAATGCCTGTACTGGACAATTGATATACAAAAAGCTTTTCTAAAAGGCTATCGTGATGGTGACGCTAATAAAACCGGAATCTCACGCTCAACATCCCGTGAACTTTCCTATGGACTTTTTGCTTTAGCAATTCAGGCAAAAGAATATATTTCTCTCCTGCGAAACGACGAATATTTTGATAGAAATAATCAAATTCATCGTGAGTTTTGGACACAATATCCAAGAATGCGCGAAAGTTTGAGAGGTTTTTACGAAACAATTGATGACACAGAATATTATTTAACACAAATCAGCGAGATTCAAACTAAGGAAGAATTGAGCCGGGTTGTTGATATTACAGTTGAAGGCACAAGTTCATTCACAACCAAATTGGCAACGGTTCATAATTGCGGAAAGGGCGGTTCGGCTTTTAATTTCGTGATGGAATTGGAAGGCTTGAACTTTCCCGAAGCGATCAAGCGCGTCGCGGAAATTTCGGGCGTGCCGCTGCCCGAACCCGTTGACGATAAAAATTACGAGCGCAATAAACAACGTAAAAAAGAGCAAAAAGCGATTGCCGATCAGGTCATCGAACTGAACCGTTACGCGCTCGAATTCTGGGAACATCACCTGCAAGAAAACAACGCTCACGCTCGTCAGGCACGTGAATATCTTGAAAAACGCGAGATTTCCGGTGACATCATCAAACAATTTCACATCGGTTATGCGCCTGACAGCTGGGACGCGCTGATGTCTTTGCTCAAGGAAAAAGGCGCGGATGAACAATTGATCGAAGCGAGCGGTCTGGTTTCGGTCAACGAAGAGAAAAAACGAGTTTACGACCGTTTTCGCGGGCGCATTATGTTTCCCGTTTTGAATATCGACGGCGCGCCGGTCGCGTTCGGCGCACGGATCTTAGCAGCGGGCGAGCCGAAATACCTGAATTCGCCCGAAACTCCGGCTTACACGAAGGGCGATAATCTCTACGGACTTTTCCAATCGAAAGAAGAAATCCGCAAAAAGAAGTACGCGATTTTGGTCGAGGGCTATCTCGATCTGATCGCGCTTTACCAATTCGGCGTGACGAATTGCGTGGCGAGTCTCGGAACGGCGTTCACCGAACAGCAATCAAAGTTGCTCGGCAGATTTGCGAAGAAAGTCGTTGTCAATTATGATGGAGACAAGGCAGGTGTCAAAGCGGCAAGACGGGCTATTGAAATCCTTCTGGCAGACGATTTTGAAATCAAGATTTTGGTGTTACCAAACGGGCAAGACCCGGACGATTTCATCCGCGCCAACGGATTCGCAAGCTATAAAAAACAACACGAAACCAACGCGACTACCTATCTCCAATTCGTTTTAGAAACTGCTGTGCAGGAGCGCAATCTTTCGGTACCGAAGCAAAAAGCCGAGGCGATCGAAGATGTGTTGCCTGTTATTTCGATTGTTCGCAATCCGATTCAGAAACGCGACAGTTTTGACCAGGCAATGAACGCTTTGCGCGTCGAAGATGCGATGCTCAAACGCGATTTGTGGAAAGCGGTCAAGCTCGGTTCACGAATCGATACCGAAACCATCAAACAGCAGGTTGCCCGTGCCACCCAAGCAAAAATGACGGTCGCTGAAAGCCGTCTGCTTGAACTGCTGATCTACGACAACGAATTGCGGGAAATAATTTTGCCCCAACTTGAAGAAACCGATTACGATGCGCTGGCGACTGCGAGCGTTTTTCGAGCCGTTTTGGAATTGCAAAACGCGGGCGCGGGGATTACACTTGAAAGTTTGCTCGAACTCGTCGAAACGGACGAAACGGCAAGCGATTTTGTTCCCGTGCTGATGATGAGCGAACCGCCGCGCGAAGTCGGCGATGCAATCGACGAAGTCTTGCATAATGCCGAAAGCTGTGTTTTCACATTGCGTTCGATGGCGATTTCAAACCGGATCTTAGAAATCAGTCAGGAACTGATTTTGGCGGAACAAAGCGGAAATAATGAATTGCTCGGACAACTCGTCGCGGAACAGATCGGACTCGCGCGATTAAAACGCGATTTGCAAAACCGGATCAGCGACAACTGAAACAATTTATTTATTTCGAGCGTTAAAACGATATTTAATAAACAACGATTTATCCGCAGATTTAATCAAAAAACATTTATCAAATGATTATGACAGACTACGACGAAAAAGAAGACTTAGTGGACAGACTTCTGGCGATGGGCAGAGGCAAGAAGTTTTTAAGTTTTGACGAATTAAACCGTGAAATGCCCGACAAAATGATGTCGCCCGAAGACATCGAAGACGTTCTGGAACGATTGGAAGGCGCGAATATTTCGGTTTCCGATTCGGATTCGGTTTTGCTTGAACAAGCGGCAAGTCTCGCGCTCGACGATGACAACGAACTCAACGAAGACGACCTCGATTTGGATCTATCAGCCGGAACGCTCGATAAATCCAACGATCCGGTGCGTTTGTATTTACGCGAAATGGGCATCGTTCCGCTTTTGACACGCGAAGGCGAAGTGACGATCGCGCAACGCATCGAACGCGGACAGATCAAAACCCAGAAATCGATTTCGCGTTCGCCGATCGCGGTCGAACGACTGATCAAGCTCGGCGACGAACTCGTTCGCGGCAAGGCGAGCATTCGCGAAACCGTGATGTTTTCCGAGCAAGCCGAACTGACCGGCGA
Organism: uncultured Acidobacteriota bacterium; assembly: GCA_902826505.1. Taxonomy (GTDB): domain Bacteria; phylum Acidobacteriota; class Blastocatellia; order Pyrinomonadales; family Pyrinomonadaceae; genus JAFDVJ01. The sequence continues at coordinate 1,284 of CADEFG010000214.1, read as the reverse complement.
AGAAGACAAGGTCGATGAATATTTGCGCTGGACGCTCGAAGGCATCGAAAATATCAAAACAAATTACGAGAAAGCCCTGAAATACTGGTCGGATTTGCGTGACGAACAAGTCAAATCGAAAGGCAAACCGGGCAAAAAACTGCTGGCTTTAAAACGCCAGACGGCGCGGGCGCGGCTTGAAATTTCGCAGGAAATCAAAAACCTGAATCTGACCGAATACACCAAACAATTGCTGATCACCTCGATTCGCAAGATCGCCGAGGAGATTCGCAAAGCCGAACGTGATATTCGCAAAGCCGAAGAACGACTCGAAATCAAACCGACCGCCGACGAAAAGAAGGATTTGACGGCAAAAATCGCCGATTCGCGCAAAAAATTGTCGGAGATCGAAGAAAAATATCATCTGCCGACCGTCGAGATCAAACGTGCTTTGCAGTCGATCCTGATCGGCGAACAGCAGACGAATCAAGCCAAACGCGAATTGGTCGAAGCCAATTTGCGCCTCGTTGTTTCGATCGCCAAAAAATACACGAATCGGGGTTTGCAGTTTCTCGATCTGATCCAGGAAGGTAATATCGGTTTGATGAAAGCGGTCGATAAATTCGAATGGCGGCGCGGTTATAAATTTTCGACCTACGCGACGTGGTGGATTCGTCAGGCGATCACCCGCGCCATCGCCGATCAGGCGCGAACGATTCGGATTCCGGTTCATATGATCGAAACGATCAACAAACTGATCCGCACTTCGCGCGCGCTTGTTCAGGAACTCGGGCGTGAACCGACTTCGGAAGAGATCGCCAAAAAGATGGATATTCCGGTTTCAAAAGTGCGTAAGGTTCTGAAAATCGCGCAGGAACCGATCAGTTTGGAAACGCCGATCGGCGAAGAAGAAGATTCGCATTTAGGCGATTTTATCGAAGACCGCTCGATCATGAATCCGGCGGAATCCGTGACATTTGGCAATCTTCGCGAAATTACCGACGAAGTTCTCGCCACGCTCACTCCGCGCGAGGAAAAAGTCATCAAAATGCGGTTCGGACTCGGCAACACGGGTTCTGAACACACGCTCGAAGAAGTCGGACAGCATTTCGCCGTGACGCGTGAACGGATTCGCCAGATCGAAGCGAAAGCGCTCAGAAAATTGCGTCACCCGTCGCGCTCGCGCCGTTTGAAGGCGTTTCTCGAGGGCAAAGCCTGATTCTCGATTTTGGATTTTAGATTTTGAATTGTTAATTAACCATTGGTGCTAGTGAAATCATAAGCTGAATTCAGCTAACGAAAGAT
>CADEFG010000213.1 GCA_902826505.1 uncultured Acidobacteriota bacterium | reverse complement strand
CGGAAATATTCGAAGCCGTCCGCGACGGCACGTTGTAGAGCATGATCGGGAAACCTTTGACCGACCGGGCGATTTCGGAAAAATGAGCGAACAACCCGTCTTGGGTCGGTCTATTGTAATAAGGAGTCACGATGAGCGCCGCATCGGCTCCGGCCTCGCGTGCTTTTCTCGTAAAATCGATCGTCGCGGCTGTGTTGTTGCTGCCCGTGCCGGCGATCACTTTTGCCTTGAATTTATGCGCGACCTCGACGCACATTTTAATGACGTGCAGTTTTTCTTCATCCGACATCGTCGCGGCTTCGCCCGTCGTCCCGCACGGAATCAGGATTTTCACGCCGTTTTTTATTTGCCGTTCGACGAGTTTTCGAAAACAATCGTCGTCAACCGAGCCGTCTTTGTGAAACGGCGTCACCAGAGCGGTTCCGCAGCCGCGCAGCCAATCAAGTTTTATCGTCATAGATTTTAAAAATTTTTCTTGAACAAAATGCAAGTATAAGTTCATAATTGCAGAGTTACAAAATCCGCTCTTTAGAATTTCTTATGAAATCAACGAGTTTCGCCAGCATTCTGATTTTTACCGGCTGTTTGCAATTTGCCTGCGGCGATGTCGCCAGCACGCAAACCGTGAAACCGACGCCGACGCCGCCCGCAGCGCCAAAGATCATCGCGCAGAAATTCGCGTATCCGGTCGGCAAAACCGAAACTCTGACGCAAGCCAAAGACAAAAAAGACGAGTGGTATAACGCGCTCGATTTCGGTGAAAATAATCACCTCGGCGAAGACTGGAACAAAAATTCGGGCGGCAACACCGATTGCGGCGAAGCGGTTTTCGCCGTTGCCGACGGTCGCATAGTTTATGCGGAAAATGCGGGAATCGGCTGGGGAAACGTCGTCATCATCGAACACGAATTAGCGGACGGAAAACGCGTTCGATCGCTTTACGGACATTTGCGGAAAATCTTAAAAAATTCGGGCGAAGTAAAACGGCGCGAACAGATCGGCGAAGTCGGCAATGCGGACGGCAGATATTTATGCCATCTGCATCTCGAACTCCGCGAAGAAACCTGTCCGATGTGGAACGAAGCGGGCGGCGGTTATTCTTCGGATCGAAAAGGCTGGCTCGACCCGTCGGATTTTATTGATAAACATCGCTGATCTTATCGCCGATCGAACCACTTTCTCGGCAGTTTCGGTTTTTTGTCGAGTCTTATCTTTTCGACATTCTTCCAAACTCCGTTTTCGGTCTTGCATTCGGCAACGATCCGATAATCGGGACAGTTTTCGCAAGAGGTATAAAATTCAAATTCTTCGGGAAGCCGAATTTGTTTTCTTACTTCCTCGGAGATACAACATTCTTCGTCTCCGGTAATTTGATCGATTGGGTAAGGAACGCCTTGCTGCCACAAAAACAACGCGCAATCAGCATTTTTACCTTGCCAATCGCCAAGCACGATTTCGCAAATCGGACATCTCAAATCAGGAACAGGTTTGTACCAATCGAACATTCCCATAAAAGCTATCTTAAAATCTCGTCCATCACGTCCGTAAATTCATAAAAACCTTTTTTCCCGACAATCCATTCCGCCGCAAGGATCGCGCCCGACGCGAAGCCTTCGCGCGAACGCGCCGTGTGCGTTAGCTCAACGGTGTCGGCAGCGGCGTCGAAGCCGACGATATGCGTGCCGGGAATATTTCCGGCGCGCGTTGCCGCGACCGAAAAATCTTTCGCGATATGTTCGGCGACAATGTCTTTTAATTTCAAAGCCGTCCCGCTCGGCGCGTCCTTTTTGCGCGAATGATGACGTTCTTCGATAAAGGTTTCGTAATCCGCGAATTTTGCAAAAAGCGCGGCGGCAAAATCCGTGATGCGGTAAAACAAATTGACGCCGACCGAGAAATTCGCGCCGAAAACGAACGCGCCGTTTTCGGCTTCGACCAGATCTTTAATTTCGATTTTTTTCGCGTTCCAGCCGGTCGTGCCTTCGACGAGCGGAACATTTGCCGCCAAACACGCCCGCACGTTTCGTTCGACGGCTTCGGCGACTGAAAAATCGATCGCCGCGTCCGCGTCTTTGAGTTTTACGGCTAATTCTTCCGCGCGAACATTCGCTTCCCTCTCGTCAATCACGACCGCGATTTCATGATTTTTATTTTCGGCTAACGTGCGGATCAGCTTGCCCATCGCGCCGTCGCCGATCAATGCTATTTTCATTTTATCTATTATTTAGAAATTCATCCGTTTCATCAAATCAATAAAACGCGCGTCGCCGCGCAGATTATTCCATTTCGGCTCGACTTTCAAAAACGCCATTTTCGGATCGCCCAGCTCGTAACCCTTTTCCAGCCATTCAAAGGCTTTATCGGTTTCGCCGAGACCATTATAAATAGTGGCAAGGTGGTAAGGCGGAACAAAACGTTCGGTCGAGAGTTTCAGTAATTTGTCGAGCACAGACCGCGCTTCGTCGCGGCGTCCCGCTTTTGCCAAAGCGTAACCTTCATGAGTAACTGAAGCGGTTTGAAAGGGCGAAAGTTCGGTCGCCTGACGGGCTTCGGCGATGGCTTCCCGATACATTCCCTTTTCGATGTAAGCACTCGCGGCAAAAACGTGCGGCATCCAAAAAGTCGGCGCCAGCTCAAAGGTTTTCTTTAATCTATCCAGGGCTTCATCGGGTCGTCCGGCGTGATTCAGGAATTGTCCTTCGAGCGCGCCGGCAAACGGAAAAAGCGGGTCGAGTTCGCGGGCGCGTTTGGCTTCGCTCAGGGCTTCGTCGGATCGCCCGGTGTTGGAAAGCAGATGCGCGTAAAAAAGGTGCGCGTTGACATCATTCGGATCAAGCTCTAAAGCGCGTTTGTATTGATTTTCGGCTTCGCTCCAGTTCCATTCGCTCCAAAATAAGGTCATCGCGAGTGCCGTGTGCCCGCGCGAAAGCGTGTCGTCAATCTCGATCGCCTTCCGCGCCGCCGCTTTCGATTTTGCAAAAACCTCGGATGGCGATATTTCGCTGCTCAGCACCAGCGAGCGGTAAGCATCGGAGATTCCGGCATAGGCGAGCGCGTAATTCGGGTCAATCTCAATTGCCTGTTCGAAATATCCGATGCCTTTTTGAATTTCCGGCGGCGTTAATTTAAACATATGAAAACGCCCGCGCAGATAAAGCTGATAAGCTTCCGGGTTTTCCGTCGGGTGTTTGGATAACTGCTGCTGTTCGGAATTAGTTAGTTTAACGCGCAGATTTTGCGCGACGGCTTGGGCGATCTCGTTTTGGGCGGCAATCACATCGCCGGAATTTTTAACGTATTGACTGCCCCAGATCTGCGAACCGTCGCCCGGGTCAATTAGCCGGACATTGATGATCAGTTTATCGCCGTCCTGTCTGATTTCGCCCGTCACGAGAGTTTCGACGCCGAGCTGCGCGGCGATATTTTTCGGGTCGGTTTGATTATTCTTAAAGCGAAACGCCGAATTTCGCGACATAACCTTCAAACTGGAAATTTGCGAGAGATTATTGATGATGCTTTCGGTAATGCCGTCCGAGAGATAATCGGCGTTCGCGTCCTGACCGGCATTGACGAACGGCAAAACGGCGAGCGTTTTTTTGATATTTCCGTTCGAAGCCGCTTTGCCGACCGACCAGAAATAATAGCCGAAACCGAGTGCGCCGCTCAGTAAAACAGCCAAAGCAAGAACGGCAACCGATTTGCGCCGGTAGATTTGCCTCGTCGAATCAGGCGATTCGCCGGTTCGATTGTTTTGATCGCCGGTCGTCGCCGGTAAAAAGGCGGTCGCGTTATTTTTCTCCGGCGAATAGGATTTTTCGAGTCGCGCATCAAACGCGAGATTCTCGCGCAAATCCCGCAGATCCGCGAGCAGTCCTTTCATCGACTGATATCGCGCGTCCCGATTTTTGCGCAGCATTTTCGAAACGATTCTCTGCAGTTCGTCCGGCACGTCCGCTGAAAAATGCGAGAGCGGCGGCGGTTCGGCGTTGATCAAATTGGCAAAAGTTTCCGACATCGAATCGCCCGCAAACGGTGTTCGTCCGGCGATCATTTCGTAAACGACCGCGCCGAAACTGAAAATATCCGTGGTCGCGTCAACCCGTTCGCCTTTTGCCTGTTCGGGCGACATATAATTGACCGTTCCCAAAATCACGCCTTTTGCCGTTTGATTTTGTTTGACGGTCGATTCTTCAAAGCCGACCGCCTTGTGTTCGACGAGTTTTGCCAGACCGAAATCGAGAACTTTGACATAACCGTCGGGGCGAATCATGATGTTTTCCGGCTTGATGTCGCGATGGACGATTTTCGCCGCGTGCGCCGCCGCGAGCGCATTGCCGATTTGAATGGCGATGTCCAAAACTTCCGACAATTTCAGCGGCGAATCTTCGACCGTCTCACGCAAGGTCTTGCCTTCGATAAACTCGCTGACGATAAAGTTGGCGTTTTCCGCTTCGCCGATCTCGTGAATGACCAGAATATTCGGATGATTCAAAGCCGACGCGGCTTTTGCTTCCTGCGTGAAACGCGCCAGATTCGATTCGGCGGCGGCGAATTTTTCGTTGAGAATTTTGACGGCAACTTTTCGATCGAGACGCGTGTCGCCAGCAAGATAAACTTCGCCCATCCCGCCCGCGCCGATCTGCCGGATGATTTCATAATGCCCGAAACTTTTTCCCGCTTCGAGCTTTTTGCCGCCGCCTTCGATAATATCCGCGACTTCGCCGATCGCGGGCGATTCCATAAAACTTTCCGCTTCGTCGGACGCGGCGAGGAGTTTTTCGACTTCGCGCCGTAAAGTTTCGTCGGCGCCGCACGATTCGTCGAGAAGACTTTGACGCTCGCGAGGCGCGAGTTCAATAACGGCATCGAATAAGCCTTTAACTTTTTGCCAGCGCTCCGAATTCATTTTGTGATTTCCTGATAGAGCCAAGCCTTTGCCGATTTCCAATCGCTTTTGACGGTCGCCCGCGAAATGCGCAGAACTTCCGCCGTATCTTCGATGCTCAAACCGCTGAAATACCTGAGCTCGACAATCCGCGCCTGCCGCTTGTCCATTGCGGCAAGCCGCGTCAGGGCTTCGTCCAACGCTTCCAAGTCAATGCCTTTTTCGCCCGAAACCGCCAGCGTCGCCGCTTCGAGCGGGAGATCGCGCCCCGCCCCGCCGCGTTTCTCGCGATGCCGCTGGCGGGCGTAATCAACCAGAATCCGGCGCATCGCCTGCGCGGCGATCCCGAAAAAATGAGCGCGGTTTTGCCAGTTTACTTCGTGCTGGTCAATCAATTTCAGATAGGCTTCGTGAATCAGCGCGGTCGTCTGCAAAGTATGTCCGACGCGTTCGCGGCGCAGAAAACGCGCGGCTTGGCGATGCAGTTCGTCATAAACAAGCGGCAGCAGCGCGTCTAAAACTTCCGCTTCCCCGTCACTCCAGGCACGGAGCAGCTCGGTTATTTCTTTTGAATTTTGTTGAGGTTGCTCCATGATTTCCCGCGCTTTTGATGCTTAACAAGAATATGCCTGTTTGGTGTTTGAGGTCAATTTGTTTTCCGAAACATAAAAAATTAACAAAAAAATATTCAGCCTTTTTTTGTTTCGACGTCGCGTTATTGTTTGAAGGCAAAAAAATCGGCTGTAAAAAAAGCGTTTCGACTGAAATAAATCGCCGCCGCGGACACCGGAAAACCAAAAATCAAGGAGAAAAAATATGACCGGAGAATTCATTTTAAGACATTTTTTTACTGTTTCCGTATTCATTTGTCTGGCGGCAAGTGTTTCGGGACAATCGGGCGGCAGCTTTACAATTTCCAAATCGGTCATCGCGGGCGGCGGCGGTCAAAATTTGTCAGGCGGAAGTTTCTCGCTCGGCGGGACGATCGGACAGCCGCTCACCGGACAAACCGGCGGCGGCGGCTATGATCTGCAAAACGGTTTCTGGACGACTTCACCTTCCGCCGGCGCACCTTTTGATTTCGACGGCGATCATAAAACGGATATTTCCATTTTTCGTCCCAGCCAGGGCGAGTGGTGGTATCTGAAAAGCTCGACGGGCGCCAATGCCGCACTCCAGTTCGGGTCGGCGACCGACCGGCTTGCCCCGGCTGATTTTACCGGCGACGGACTCAGCGACATCGCTTTTTGGCGTCCTTCTTCGGGCTTTTGGTTTATCTTGCGTTCGGAAGATAATTCGTTCTTTTCGTTTCCGTTCGGCACCTCGGGCGACATTCCCGTGCCGGCTGATTATGACGGCGACGGGAAATCAGATCCGGCGGTTTTTCGCCCCTCAAACAGCACCTGGTTTATTTCTTTGACTTCGGGCGGCACCTCGATCCGGCAGTTCGGCACGGCGGGCGACGTTCCGGCAGTTGCCGATTATGACGGCGACGGACGGAGCGACGTGGCGATCTTTCGTCCGTCGGTCGGCGAGTGGTGGATTCAGCGGAGCACTTTGGGTTTGGCGGCTTTTCAGTTTGGCAGTACTACTGATAAACCCGTCCAAGGCGATTACACGGGCGATGGTCGTGCCGATGCCGCTTTCTTTCGACCAGGCACCGGTTTTTGGTTTATCCTTCGCTCGGAAGATTTCTCGTTTTTCTCGGCACCGTTCGGCGCGTCGGGCGATATTCCGGCAGCGGGTGATTATGACGGTGACGGCAAATTTGATCTGACGGTTTTCCGACCGGCAATTTCGACCTGGTTTATTCAAGGCTCAAGCGCCGGAATACAGATCGCGCAATTCGGCGCGGGCGGCGACCGCCCCGTGCCGAACGCTTTTGTGCCTTGATCGAAAGGTGATCTTAGATAACCGAATTAGACAAAGCCGCACTAAATCTGGACAAGCCGTCTAATTCGGTGGTCAATTAAGCAGTTTTTTTACCAGACTCGCATAAAGCCCGACCGCCGTTTCCAGGTCTTTCTTGAGCACGAATTCGTCTTTCGTATGCGCGACGAGAATCGAACCCGGACCAAGCAATAACGGTTGTCCCCAATTTGTTAAGTAAGGAATGTCGGTCGTAAAACGCACGGTTTTTTGATTAAAACCTTCGACGGCGAGCATTTTGACAGGTTCGCTGCACGATAGAACTTCGATCTTGCCGCGCGTTTTGACGATTTCTTCGAGCATCGCTTCGATATTCGCGCGCGGCGTCGTCAGACGAACGGCGATTCCGGCTTCGGCGCGCGGCGGAATGACGTTGAGCGCGACGCCGCCTTCGATCGTGCCGATATTAACGGTCGTTTCGCCGAAAAAATCGTCGTTCGGAAAGCGTGCGCGGCGAACGTCCTGTAAAATATCGAGCAGTTTTTCGAGCGCCGATTCGCCCATTTCGGGATAAGCCGAGTGCGCCGCTTTGCCTTCGGTCAGGATTTTCAAGCGAAACGTGCCTTTCGAGCCGATCGCTAAATCGTTGTCGGTCGGTTCGCCGTTGATCAGATATTCGCACTGGGCGGCGAGCGGGTGAAGATTCGCCGCTTTCGCGCCCGCCGAAGAGGTTTCTTCCTCAACCGTGTAAAGCAAACCGATGTCGGTGACGCCTTCGCCGCGCAAATTTTCGGCTGCAAAAATTTGCGCCGCGATAATTCCCTTCGCGTCACATGCGCCGCGCCCGTAAATCTTTTCATCATCTTCACTTGGCGCAATAAACGGTGGGACGGTGTCGATATGCGTCGAGAGAAAAACGCGCGGCGTCTCGTTCAAATAGGCGATGACATTGTTCTGATTTTCTGAAACCGCCTGCAATTCGACCGTCCAGCCCAAATTTTCGAGGTAATCGCGCAGGAAAAATCCGACCGCTTCTTCGTCGCCCGAAACCGACGGAATGCTCATTAAATTTTTGGTTAGTTCAAAAAGATTCATAATCATTATTATAGTTGATGACAAAACAATTTAGAATTGAATGTTTTTTGCACCCTTGCTGACGCGCAGGCTTCTG
>CADEFG010000212.1:4832-7928 GCA_902826505.1 uncultured Acidobacteriota bacterium | reverse complement strand
AATCCGAAATCCAAATGGGAGAAATAAAAATGAAAAATTTAGCTAAAAAAATCGGAGAAGGTTTGATCGGATTATCCATGATCTTCTCGACTTCGGCGATTCCCGCGCTGGCTTCGAGTCACTCGGAAGCGCCGCTTATTTCGATGGACAGATTTGCCGACAATACCGATACTTACGCTTTTCGGAGCGTCGAAGCGGGACGCGAAGGCTTTGTCACATTGATCGCCAATTACATTCCGCTCCAGGAACCGTCGGGCGGACCGCAATGGTTTCGGTTTGACGACACGGCTTTGTATGAGATCCGAATCGACAACACGGGCGACGGTCTCGAAGACATCACCTATCAATTTCAATTTACGACGCAAACCGTCAACGGCGACACGGTTCTCGGGCAATCAACCGTTAATCAAGACGGTGTCATCGGCAATCTGACCGATCCCGATTACAATATGCCGCAAACTTATACCGTCCGGCGTGTTGAACGTCTCGGCGGTCGGCGCGGTCAACTGATCGCGGCGGGCTTGCGAACTCCGCCCGCGAACATCGGACCGCGCGTCACGCCGAATTACGAAACCAATCTCGGTCAGCCCGCGGTTTATAATTTGTCGAACGGCGGAAAGGTTTTTGCCGGAACGCGTGACGAGTATTTTTATATCGACCTCGGCGTTTTCGATGCGCTGAATCTGCGGGCGCCGCTCGCGACAACCGGCGGAATCGATTCGACCAAAGGCTACAACGTCAGCACGATCGCGATCGAAGTTCCGATCCAGGATCTGACGCGCGGTCGCGCCGTTCCGTCCGGTCCGACCGATCCGAATGCCGTCGTCGGTGTGTGGGCAACCGCGAGCCGCCGCACGACGCGGGTTTTGTCGGGCGGTGCGCAGTCAAATAACGGTGATTGGGTTCAGGTTTCGCGGCTCGGCAATCCGCTCGTTAACGAAGTCGTCATTCCGCTTCGTTTGAAAGATGCGTTCAATGGTCTTTCGCCGGTCAATGACGCGGTTGCCGCGCCGTTCGTGCTCGACCCAGAGCTCGCGCGATTGCTCAACGCGGTTTTCGGAATCACGATTCCGCCTGCGCCGCGTAACGATCTGGTCGCGATCTTTGCGACCGGCATTCCGGTCAATGCCGTCACCGGACCGAACTACACGACGTTTCTTTCGGACGGCATTCCGCACGAATACTTACGTTTGAACACGGCAATTCCGATCACGCCGATCGGTTCGATCAACCGGCTCGGACTTTTGGGCGGCGATGTTGCCGGATTTCCGAACGGTCGCCGCGTTCACGACGATGTCACGGACATCGCGCTGCGGGCAGTCGCGGGCGGGACGCCGTTTACGCCGGCAACGAATCAAGCGCCGAACAATATGCTCGGCGACGGTGTCAGCGCCAACCCCGAAGGACCGCTGCTGACGCGTTTCCCGTATCTTCTGCCGCCGAATCAGGGAAATCAGCCGCGCACTTCGAATCAGACTTTGACCGAGGGAAAATCGCGGACTTCCAAGTTACCGATCGTTGACGAACAAGGCGATGTGAAATAAATAAAAAATTCGTGTTTGAAGGTGAATCCGATTCATTTTCAAGCACGAATTTTGATTAAAGTCAGTATCGTCTGAGCGAGCCGAGGTTTAATTTTGAAATTGTCCGCCCGCTCACGCAGACGGTACTGACCATAAAATTTGTCCGCCCGCTCACGCAGGCGGTATTGACCATAAATTGTCCGCCGGCAACAGCGCAGACGATACTGACCATAAATTATCCGCTCGCCACAGGGCAGACGGTATTGACCATAAAATTTATGCAGAACAAACGGATAAATTTTTACTTTTTTATTATCATCGCGGGACTTTTTTTTTCGGTTTTTATAATTAGCGCGTGTTCGCCAAAGACGAGCGAACCGAATATCGTCGAGGCTTCAAACAAAAATTTACCGACCGAATCAGCCGACGCGGAGATCGGCGAGGTTTTAAAGATCATCGAAAAAACGCCCGATTCGCCATTGGGCTACGCGCAGCTTGCCGCGATCTATATCAAGCGCGCCCGTTCGTCGGGCGATTTCAGCCTGAACTCAAAAGCCGAAACCGCCGTTGACAAAGCCTTGCAGCTTGCGCCCGAAGATGTTCTGGCGCAAAAGCTGAAAGCCTCACTGCATCTGACCTTTCATCGTTTCGCCGAAGCGCTCGAAATTGGCAAAAAATTGCAGGCGGAATATCCGAACGACGCGTTTATTTACGGCGTCTTGACCGATGCAAACGTCGAGCTCGGCAATTACAAGGAAGCCGTCGAAGCCGCGCAGAAGATGGTCGATCTGAAACCGAACTCGAATTCGTATGCGCGGGTTGCGCATCTTCGCTCGCTTTACGGCGACACGGACGGCGCGGTCGAAATGTTCAAAACCGCCGCCCGCACCGCCGATCCGCAGGATAAAGAGGCGCAAAGCTGGTGTCTCGTGAGTCTCGGCGACGAACTCTGGAAAAACGGCAAATATACGGAAGCCGAAAAGGTTTACGACGAGGCTTTACAGAATTTCCCGAACTATCATCTGGCTTTGGCGGGAAAAGGTCGCGCCCGCGCTTCGCAGAACGATCTTGAAACCGCCGTCAAATTTCTCAGCGACGCGATCGCGCGCGTTCCGAATGTCGAAACCGCGATCTTGCTCGGCGATATTTATACCAAACAAGGCAACTTTGATAAAGCCAAACAGCAATACGATCTGGTCGAGGTCATCGAACAGAAAATCGGCGTCAGTAACGACCAGAAACGGCTCGCGCTGCTGTGGGCAGACCACGATCGGCGCATCGACGACGCGCTCGCGATCACGCGGCGGGAATCCGAGCTGCGCAAAGATATTTTCACGGCGGACGCGCTTGCCTGGACGCTTTATAAAAAAGGTCAGCTGACGGACGCGAAAACGGCAATTAGCGCCGCGCTGAATCCGAAAGCGAACGATGCGCGAATTCTCTATCACGCAGGGATGATTGAAAAAGATTTGGGCAACCGGGCGGAAGCGAAAAAATGGCTCGAAACGGCTTTGAAAATCAATCCGATGTTCGATCTGCTCCAAGCCGAAACGGCACGCAAAGCCCTGTCGGA
>CADEFG010000212.1:0-4732 GCA_902826505.1 uncultured Acidobacteriota bacterium | reverse complement strand
TTTCGGCGGCGGCGCATCCGTTGGGCAATTTCAGCGTCAATCAATATTCGCGGCTCGAAGTCGAAAAAACAAAAATTAAACTCCGCCACATTCTCGATCTCGCGGAAATTCCGACGTTTCAACTTTCAACAGAAATCGACACGGACAAAAACGGCACGCTTGCGACCGAAGAATTAGACGCTTACGCCGACCGCCTGACGCCGGAAATTTTATCGAAATTAAATTTAAGAGTTAATAATCAAACGGCGGAAATCCGCGCCGAATCAAAAAATGTTGCGCTTCAAACCGGCGCGGGCGGTCTTTCGACCTTACGCATCGAATGGAATCTCGTGAGCGAACCGGCAAATCTTTCCGGCGTCAATCAGGTCAAATTCGAGAACGAAAATTTCGCCGAAAGAATCGGCTGGAACGAAATCGTCGTCAACCGCGCCCCAAATCTCAATATTTTCGATGCCAACGTTTTCGGCAGCGGCGTGACCGATGAATTAAAAGCTTATCCGCCGGAAAATCTGTCCGCGCCGCTCGCGGAAAGAACCGCGAGTTTTTCGTTTTCGACCGGCGACGCGCCCGAAAATGCCCGTCTTTTGCAAAATCGCGACGGGCACGCGACCGCCGCCGTCCAAAAAGACCGGCTCGCCGAGCTGATCGCCGTCCCCGAAATTACGCTCGGAATCGCGCTTTTCGGGTTGCTGCTCGCCTTCGGTTTGGGCGCGATGCACGCGATGTCGCCCGGACATGGCAAAACGGTCGTCGGCGCTTATCTGGTCGGCTCGCGCGGAACGGTGAAACACGCCGCGTTTTTGGGTTTGACCGTGACGATCACGCACACGCTCGGCGTTTTCGCGCTCGGTCTGATCACGCTTTTTGCTTCAAATTATATCTTGCCCGAGCGCTTGCTGCCGTTTCTCAGTTTTGTTTCGGGGCTGCTGGTTTTATATATCGGGCTGACGATGTTCAAATCGCGTCTGTTGGCGGTGCTCGGTTGGGAAAAAGCCGGTCATCACGGCGGACATTCGCACGCTCATCATTCTCATTCGCACGACCACGGCGTCCATCATTCACACATTCACCCGCCCGCTTACGCAGACGGTACTGACAAACACGCGCACGAACATCATCAAGATCACGAACATCATCACGAACGCGATCATCACGCGCACGATGCGTTCACGCACACACACGACGGTCACACGCATTCGCATCTGCCGCCCGACGAAATTTCGTGGAAAAGTCTGCTGGCATTAGGGATTTCAGGCGGATTATTGCCGTGTCCGTCGGCGCTTGTTTTGATGCTCTCGGCGATTTCTTTGGGACGCGTCGGTTACGGTCTTGTTCTGACAACCGCGTTCAGCTTCGGTTTGGCGGCGACCTTGACGGCGGTCGGGCTTGTTTTTCTTTATGTCGGAAAAGCTTTTGCGGGAACGCGCCTGGCGGAAAACCGGATTTTTAAAGCGTTGCCGGTCGCCAGTGCATTTGTCATTGCGTGCGTCGGCGCGGTAATCTGCTATAATTCAGTAGCATAAATCCGGGAAACGTAACACTATGAGCGAAATTCTTTTATTTTCAACCGCTTCGACCCTGGCGATTTTGGGTTTCGGGTTTTTGCTCGGCTTAAAACACGCGACCGAAGCTGATCATCTGGCGGCGGTTTCAACGATCGTCGCCGAACGCAAAAGTCTTTGGAGTTCGGCGTTGGTCGGCGGAATTTGGGGTCTCGGACATACGATTTCGCTTTTTCTGGCGGGAACTTTCGTTTTGCTTTTGAATTTTCAAATCACTGAAAACACCGAACGAATTTTGGAATTTTGCGTCGGGATGATGCTCACGTTTCTCGGTTTGAATGTTCTCAGAAAATTATTAAAAGGCGGCAAACTTCATTTTCACGCCCATGAACACGGCGCTCGCGAGCATGTTCACCCGCATATTCACGCGTCCGGACACGCGGACGAAACCGGCACGCACCACGGTTTTAAGTTCAGCCCGCGCGCGCTTGTGATCGGAATGATTCACGGACTCGCGGGCAGCGCGGCGTTGATGCTGCTGGTTATTCCGACGATTCAATCGAGCGTTGTCGGTCTGCTTTACATCGTCGTTTTCGGGATCGGCTCGATCGGCGGAATGATGCTGATGAGCTTTCTCGTCGGTCTGCCGTTTCATTTCACGGCAGCGCGTTTCAACCGCTTCAACTATATTCTGCAAAGCGTTGCCGGTCTGGTCAGCATCGCGCTCGGTCTGATGATCATCTACGAAAAAGGCGTGACCGAAGGTTTGTTCGGTTAAAAAGTTCAAACGGCTAAAAGCGAAAAGGTGAAAAAGTTTTGTTGCAGATAATCAACTAACTTTTTCACCTTTTCACCTTTAAACTTTACTTGATTTCAAGTTCGAACGGCATCATTGCCATGACCTCGCCTTTTTTCATACGGTCGAGCATTTCGGCGTAGCGGAGCGAACGGCGGACGTCTTCGGGCAGAGATTCAAACATCGCTTTTTTTGCTTTGAACTCTTCGGTTTCGGTGAAAGTGCTGTCGTCGCTCCCGAAATAATTGTCAAAAAACGAACGCGGTTCGGGGTAAGCGATGCGGCGGACGTCTTTGTCGGCGGGCAAATTCGCAAGCTGTTTGGCGATTTCGATCGCTTTTTCGAGACCGCCGAATTCGTCGATCAAACCGTTTTGCTTGGCTTGCGTTCCCGTCCAGACGCGACCTTGACCGATCGTGTTGACCTCTTCTTGCGTTTTGTTGCGACCTTTGGCGACCTTCGGCAGAAAATCGGTGAAGTAGATTTTATCGGCTTGCGCTTCCATTTTGGTGCGTTCTTCGGGCGTCCATTTTTGATCTTCACGGAAAATTCCCGAATTTTTACCGCGGGTGATGTATTCATTGGAAATGCCGAGCCAATCGTAGAACCCTTTCATCACGGGTTTGCCTAAGAATACACCGATCGAGCCGGTCACGGTCGTCGGTTCGGCGACGATTCTATGAGCGTTGCAGGCGATATAATAACCGCCCGACGCAGCGACGTCCGCCATTGAAACGACGACGGGTTTTTTCGCCTTCGCGTTTTCGAGCGCGTGCCACATCAAATCCGACGCGAGCGCCGATCCGCCGGGCGAGTCAACGCGCAAAACGATCGCTTTGATCGAATTATCGCTTGCCGCGTCGTTGACGGCTTTGACGATCGTATCCGCGCCGACCATTTCGCCGCCGAACGGGCTTTTGTTCGAGCTGCCCATATTGATCGCGCCCGACGCGTAAATGACGGCGACTTTTTCGCCTTTATTCAAACCCAGCGTGTCCGACGGAATTTCGCGGTATTCGCTTCCGCCGATTGTTCGAAGTTTGTCTTCGGTTTTATAGCCGAGTCGCGTTTTCAGTTGGTCATAAACCTGATCGCGGTAAAACGCATCGTCAATCAACCCCTGAGTTTTGGCATCATCGGCGTGATACGGCGCGCCGTCGATCAACGCCGCGACATCTTCGGGCGTTTTGTTGCGGGCTTCGGCGATGCCGTTTTTCAGGCGTCCGAAATATTCGTCCAAAAGCGCGTTGATCACTTCGCGCTGACCTTCGCTCATTTCTTTTTTGGTGTATTGATCGGGCGCACTTTTATATTTCGGATTTCTTTGAATGACCTCGGCTTCGATCCCGAGCTTGTCGAGCGAGCCTTTATAAAACATCGCTTCGGCGGCAAATCCGTTGACGTACAGATCGCCCGACGGCGGCATATAGATCTTTTCCGTTGCCGTCGCGATGTAATATTCTTTGTTCATTCCGATTTCCATATAGGAATAGATCGGTTTGCCGGAGGCGCGAAAATCCTTGATCGCGTCGCGCAATTCTTCCGCCTTTCCCCAACCGATCTGCGGAAAATCAATGTCGAGCAATACGCCGTTGACGCGGCTGTCAACTTTTGCCTTGCGAAGCTGGGTCAGCAGACTTGTAAAAGATTGCGGCTGGCTGATGCCGAAAAGCCGCGCCGTCGGGTCTTCGGGCGCGTAATCGGGCAAACTTCCCGAAACGCGCAAAACCAGAACGCTGTTGTCCGGCACACGCGGTCTGCCCATTGACTCAAAGATCAGTGCAAACCCGATGATCGCCACCAAAATAAAAGCGAAAATGAGTCCGCCGACGATGAGAAGTATTTTTCTAGTTCTAGACATTGCCATTTTTGTATTCTCTCCACGAAACTTTTTATTTTGCTTGGATGCAAAATTTGATAGCTATTTTACGCTAAAAAGCGAAATAAGGTTTGAAACTGTGAGAAATTGTAGTTAATAATCCTGCAAAGATTGATGATTTTATTCAGTCTGTGGTTTTTCCCGCGAGTTTATTTTCTCGATCGCTTTCTGCGTGTCTTCGCTCAAATATTTATCCCAATCTTTTTCCAAGCCATTTTGTTTGACTAATTTTTTCAAAATCGGCAATGCTTTTGCCGTTCCGATTGCGCCGAGTATTTCGACATACAAAGACTGGCGGTAATAATCCGTGTAATTCTTATTGAACTGAGGCTCTTCCAATCTTGAAATGGCAATTTCTTCGGCTTTTTCATGCTCCAAATCGGCAAAAATATTATTTTTCTCGAAATAGTCGTGAAAAACTTCCCAGAACAGGTGAATGCGCAAATCCTCAAAACCGTTTGAAATTCGATTTTTCAAATTATCGGCGTGAAGAGTTCCAGTTTCATTGATAATTGAAGCCGAAATATTTTGTTGGTCGGAAAGATTTATTATAAT
>CADEFG010000211.1 GCA_902826505.1 uncultured Acidobacteriota bacterium | reverse complement strand
TTTTTGTCCCGAACTGCCCGCAACCTTAGAACGCAAGGCTTCCAACCCGTAAAATCTCCGACAATTTCCACTTCATTCGCCGAACCGTAAAAAGCAAACCGCATGATCGAACCATCAGCATCTTTTTTACCCCAAATCACGGGATAATTTGAATCATTCAGCGAATTTGTCGTGAGAATAAATCTACTGTTACGAACAAATGATTGAGCGGTTTCACATTCGATGTTTTTTGCAGTCGAAATTTTATTGTCAGCTTCCGCCTTTTTCCCCAAAACATACCGATTATAAACAATATCGGGCGTATCGAGATTTCTGCCTTCTTTTAAATTGACGGCGAGCCGGATAAACTGCGCCATCGACCACGCAAGCGGCGTTGCCGAACCTGTTCCTTCGCCGAATTTGAGTTCGGGAACAAATTGCCTGTCGGCATTCGGCGTTTCCTTTCTGTCCCAAATCTGTTCGGGAATCATCAAGCCTTCATTGGCAAATTTTGCCATCGAATCAAGGCGGTATTTGGCACTGTCTGAACTTGTAACACCATCGATTTGTATTTTTCTTTTGCTTTCTATTTCTGAATAATATGCCAATTCGTATTGCCCGCGCTCGCCCGAAAGCAATGCCCAAAGTCTGCCTTTGCCCGTGTATTTCCCGTCCCAATTCCAACGCCGTCCGTCGTCCATCTCGCCGTAACCGTCGTGATTGTAGCGATAAAAACCGTCACCGTTCGGCGTGCTGACGCGTATTACTTCGTCAACGACTTTCAGCGAATTTTGTATGATTTTATCGTCCGGCGATTTGATTCCGAGCCGGACGAGTTCGAGAAATCCGGCGTCAACGATTTCGCGTTCGTCGAAAAATCCCGCACCGTTGTTGAGTTCGATTTTCTCGCCCGCGTCGGGTTTGCCGTTCTGCGTAATGCGAACGTAATACGGTTCTTTCGAGTATTTCCCGTTCGTCGTGACCGTCCATTTTTCGATGTTTGCCTGCCATTCGTCAGCGGTTTTCAGCCATAAATCCGCGCTCGCCGAATCGTTGTTTTTCTTCGCGATTTCCGCCGCGCAAACGAGTCCCGCGATTTCCGCCGCGATCGTCGAAGGCGAATAGCCGCCTTCTTCTTCCCAACGTTCCTGCGGCGTTTTCGGTCCGTTTTTGACTATAAAATCTGCTGCGCGTTTGACGTGATTTTCGTAGGTCGCTTTGTCGAAACGCTGTAATTGATACGCCAGAATCAGCGGGAACGCGACTTCGTCGAGTTGGAGCGAACCCCAGAAAGGCTTGCCGTCGAGAAACGAATTTTGCGGAAAACTGCCGTCCGGTTTTTGCTGAACCTTAAATAAAAAATTCAGCGCGCGTATTGCCGCGTCTTTATCGCCAAGCGCCATAAAAGCCGTCGCAACCTGATACAGATCGCGCGACCAGACCAGATGATAACCGCCGACCGTATTTTCGTTCGCATTCTTATCGCCGCCCCACGGAATCGTCAACGAAGCGATATTCGCACCGCTCGCCGTTTTATCTTCGAGCGCCTTTAACTGCATCGCCGCCATATTAAACTGCGCCTGATATTTCGGGTCAACCTTCGGCAGAGTTTTTAGATATTCAATCCATTCTTTCTGATACGTTTCATTGATTTTGTTAAAGCCCGTCAATAAAGAATCTGTGCTTGCCTTTTCGGCTGAATCTTCGTCGGTGCCAAACCCTAAAGCCATTTCAAATTTAAATTCATTATTGTTTCCGCCATTTAGTACAGGATTTATTTTTGCTACTTGGACGACATTGCCATTCTCAGCACGACTGTAAAAACTCTCAATTTTTCCGGATTTTTTCAACTGCGTTAAGCCGTCGTTAATACCGAAAAATCCATTTGTAATTTCGGTAAATTTGCAAAATCTGCAAGAAAGAGCTGAAAAATTGTTTTTGTCTTTTGATAGAAGTGTATTTCCTTTAGTCCAACCTGTATCTCCCATTCCGCTGTTTGCTAAAGATGGATCATAGTAAACATAAAGCTCATTATTTGGGTCTTTTGTCTTAAATTCAACTGAAAATACCACCGAATTATTTTCGGAATTCGTGACATAATTCTTGGTGATTATCCATTCGGAATCATCGCCAAGGATCAAACCATTCATGTTGCCGCCGCTTTTTGACTTTACTTTTGACTTGCTGATCTGAGTAAAAGCTAATGAGACGGGAGACTGGAAATTTTTGTTGATATTTATATCTTTTAAAGGGGAAACATTTTTTGTTTGGTTGATCGGATTAACATTTATTTCGTGAACCGCGTCGTCCCGCTCGGTTTCGACTTTGCGCGTTTTCGGATTAACCACGACAAACTGCAAAAGATGAACATTCGCCGTCGTGACATCGGGATAATAAACTTCGGTCATGACGCCCTGCGCGAGTGTGAACCAGACTTTGCTTTCTAAGGTAGCCGAAGTTCCGACGCCTTGTTTTCCGGCGGTTGCCCATTGCGCGTCGTTGCCCGGCGCGTTCGGGGCAAGTGTTTGAGCTTGAAGATTGAAGAAAAGGATTCCCGCAAAGACGCAGAGGCGCAAAGTGGCAAAGATTTTCAAAGCAAAACTGCTGAACTTTTTCATAAAATCTCCCCGTCTCCCTTTCTCCTTTTCTCCGCGTCTAATTCTTCCGTCCGACCATATCGAGACCGACTGCCGCGACAAGAATCGTGCCTTTGATCATATCTTGGACAAAATCCTGTACGTTGAGCAGCGACATTCCGTTATCGAGACTCGCCATAATCAACGCACCGAGACACGCGCCGAAGATCGTCCCGCGTCCGCCCATCAAGGAAGCGCCGCCGATCACGCAGGCGGCGATCGCTTCGAGCTCCTTCAAAGTTCCGGCGTCGGGCGCAGCGCTTCCCTGCCGCGCCGTGAAAACGATCGCCGCGACGCCCGTTAAAACGCCCAACAGCATATAAACTTTCAGGATGTTCATCTTCGTGTTGATGCCCGAAAGCCGTGCCGCGTCGGTGTTTCCGCCGATCGCGTAAAGATAGCGCCCGAACGTCGTCGAATTGGTGATAAAAACGCCGAGCAGCGCGACCGCGAGCAAGATCAAAACCGGGATCGGCACACCCGCGTAGGAATTCATCACATAAATAAAAAGAATTATCGCGCTGACCGGCAGAATCGCTTTGATAAATTCGCTGCCGTAATTGGCTTCGCCGAGTCCGTATTCCTTTTGCGATTTTGCACTTCGGTAGGCGAAAAACAGGACGACGGCAATTGCGACAACTGCCAGAATCCAACCGATGTTCGGCGCGACATAACTTTGCCCGATGGCTTTAAAGGTCGGGTCGGCGATGCGAATCGTCTCGCTTTGCGAAACGCCTTTGATCGCGCCGCGCCACGCGAGCAAACCGCCCAGGGTCACGATAAACGCAGGAATTTTCCCGTAAGCCGTTAAAATGCCGTGAATCAAACCGATCGCAACGCCGACGGCGATCGCCATCAGAATGGACGGCACAAGTCCCCAACCCCAATTTGTCAAGGCAATCGCCGCGACCCCGCCCGCGAGCGCCAACACCGAACCGACCGACAGATCGATCTGTCCGGCAACGATCAGCATCAGCATCCCGACCGCCAAAATTCCGGTCACCGAAGTTTGCAACATCAGATTCGACAGATTCAGCGGCGATAAAAAAATCCCGGCTTTCAGCCAGCTAAAACTGAAAAAATGGGCAAAATGACTTGTCCAACCGTCTAAAAACGCGCGGAACCAACCGATACCGGGATCACCGTTCGCGCCAAAAAGCAGTTTGAAGCTCGGGCAATCCGGCGATGTCGCGTAGTGAAAAAACAGCCAAATTAAGACCAATGCACCGAGCATTGTGTAAGCCCGCAGCGCCGTTGTTTCTAATTTAAAACCTTTCGATTTTTCTTGTTCAGACATATTTTATAATTTTTTCACCGCAGAGTCGCAGAGTTTACGCCGATCACTTCATTTGTAATTTTATTCAAATGAGAGTCACTCATTATTCTCCGCGAAACTCAGCGAAATCTTTGTGCCTCCGCGGTAAAAGATTTCTTACAAATTTCCGGTTGCACAAGCCATGACCTTTTCGGGCGTCGCTTCTGAGCGCGTAAATTCGCCCGCTAGTTTTCCTTCGTGTAAAACCAGCACGCGGTCGGAAAGTCCCAAAACTTCGGGCAATTCCGACGAAACCATGACGATCGCCAGACCGGTTGCCGCCAGTTTGTTGATTTCCGCGTAAATTTCCTGTTTGGCGCCGACATCGATGCCGCGCGTCGGTTCATCCAAGAACAAAACCTTCGGATTGGTCAGAAGCCATTTGCCGAGAACGACCTTTTGCTGATTGCCGCCCGACAGCGTGCCGGCGATCGTGATCGGAGAATTTGCCTTGACCCTTAAGGATTGCATCGCGCCTTTTGCCGCGACCGTTTCGCGCGAACGATGCGTGACAAAAGCGCCCGAGATTTTTTTAAGCCCCGCCAAGGTCATATTATCCAGAATCGTCTGCTCGAGCAGTAAACCGAACCGTTTGCGGTCTTCGGTCACAAAACCGATGCCGTTTCTGATCGCGGCGGCGGGCGAATCGATCGAAACCCGTCTGCCTTCGACCAAAACTTCGCCCGCCGTTTTGCCCTGCCAGGCGCCGAAAATCGCCATCAAAAGCTCCGAGCGTCCGGCGCCCATCAAACCCGAAATCCCCAGAACCTCGCCTTTTTTGACGTTGAACGAAACATTGTCGACCAGTTTTTTGTTCGGATTATCAAGATCGTAAGCCGTCAGATTTTTGATCTCGAGCGCCGTTTCGCCGAAATTATGCGAGATCTTCGGGAAAATATCGCCGACATCGCGCCCGACCATCAGGGAAATCACTTTATCTTTGGTCAGACCAATCGTTGCCTCTGTCCCGACCGTTTTCCCGTCGCGTAAGACAGTGATCCGGTCGGACATCGTAAAAACCTCGTCGAGCTTGTGCGAAATATAGATCATCCCGACGCCGCGCTCTTTTAGATTTCTCAAAATCGTGAAAAGCGTTTCGACTTCGGATTCGGTCAAGGCGGCGGTCGGTTCGTCGAGGACGAGAATTTTCGCTTTTTGCGACAAGGCTTTGGCGATCTCGACGAGCTGCTGCTGCCCGATCCCTAGGTTTCCGACCGGCGTTCGCGGGTCGATCGGCAGATGCAGATCTTTTAACAATTGCGAGGCTTTTTGATAAAGCTCCGACCAATTGATGACGCCGAAACGAGACGGTTCGCGCCCGAGAAAAATATTTTCGCCGACCGTTAATTCTTTGACCAGCGAAAGCTCCTGAAAAATGATCGCGACGCCCGCTTTTTCCGAATCGCGGATCGTTTTAAATTGCCGGACTTCGCCCTCGATGACAATATCGCCCTCGTAAGTTCCGAACGGGTAAACGCCCGAAAGCGTTTTCATGAGCGTTGATTTTCCCGCGCCGTTTTCGCCGACCAGCGAATGAAACTCGCCTTCGTAAAGATCGAACGTGACGCCGTCCAAAGCCTTCACGCCGGGAAATTCCTTGACGATCGAACGCATTTCGAGAATTGGTTTCATCATTAAATATTTGTAGGGGCAGGTCTGGTGCCTGCCCAAAGCGACGAATGTCGCTAAAATGCTTCAATTAAACACAATTTTGATTAATCTGCGAATACTTTTTCGCTTCGCTCATCGGGCAGGCACCAGACCTGCCCCTACCACAAATTATTACTGCTTCGGTCTTTGGTCAGCCGGCACGTTTTTGTAAACGTCTTCAAATTTGGCGTAGCCGTCTTTGATAACGGTCGTCATCAGATTGTCTTTGTCAACGACCTGAACTTCGAGCAAAGTTGCCGGGACGGTCAGATCCTTGTCATTTAATTTGGTCGTAAAAGGTTTCGCGTCCGCCAAAGTTTCCTTTTTCGCCAACTTGATCGCGGCTTCAACGGCGGCGGTCGCGAGCGGGATGATCGGTTTGTAAACGGTCATCGTTTGCTTGCCTTCGGCGATCGACTGCAATGCCGAAAGCTGCGCGTCTTGTCCGGTGACGATGATTTTTCCGGCTAAACCTTTTTTATCGAGCGCGGAAACGACGCCGCCCGCCATTCCGTCGTTCGAAACGACAAAGGCATCGATCTTGTCGGAGAATTTCGTCAGCGCGTTTTCCGCCATTTTCAAGGCTTCTTCCGGCTTCCAGTCGGTAATAAACTGGTCGGCGACGATTGTTATCTTTTTACTGTCGATCGCCGGCTGCAGAACTTTCAGCTGTTCGTTTTTCATGATCACCGCGTTGTTGTCGGTCGACGCGCCGTAAACCATCACATAATTTCCCTGCGGCACTTTTTGAAGCGCGTATTCGGCGATTTTTTGCCCGATCACCGGAACCTGGTGCGAGATATAAAGGTCTATTTTGTCGGAATTTATGAGGCGGTCGTAGCTGATCACGGGAATGCCTTTGGCTTTCGCTTTTTCGACCATCGAAGCCGCCTGCGTCGCGTCGTGCGGGGCGATGACCAGCGCATCGATGCCCTGCGTCAGAAGCTGATCAACGTCGTTCGATTGTTTTTCCGCCTTGTTGTCGGCAACCGTGATGACGCAGTCCACATTTTTCGCTTTGCAAGCCGCTTCAAACGCGTCTTTGTCGCGCACCCAACGCTCTTCCTTGAGCGTGTCCATCGCAAAACCGATCTTCAGTTTCTTACCGTCGGTCGGCGCGGAATTATTTGTCGATGTTGAGTTTTGCGGCGGCGCCTGGACGCAAGCTGATATAAAAATTGCCGTTAAAATCAATAAACCTAAAAGTTTTGAACCGATTTTCATCGTCTATTGTTCTCCTTAATTTTTGAAAAGATATTGCTTTGAAAAGTATCGGAATTTGGGTATGCGCCAATACTAAATCGTTTTAGTTAAGTTTATTCAAAAGCATCTGACAGCTTCAATAAACTGAACCACGAAATATTTGTGGGGGAAAGAAAAGTGACCGCATCTACCTTTTTACCGAAAATTTCCCGTTTTTCCAAACCAAATCATACAGTTTTTTTCCTTTCCCGGAATCTTCGCCTGTTTTATTCTTTGCAAAAACTTCGATCGTCGTTCCTTTTTGCGGTAAATCGTAGATCTTGTTCCGGCTGAACGAAGGAATCACGCGCGCCGAAATGTCCGACCATTTTCCGGCTTTGTATTCGAGGAAATAATTCGTGTAGCCCATCTCAAATTCGGTTTGCAGCGCGACGATGTAGGTTGAATCAGAACGTTTAAAGAGCGCCATCGTCAGGCAGGATTGGGCGCCGTCACAGCCCGATTTCCAAAAACCGTTGGCGGTGTCTTCGATTTCCAGAAAAGTTTGGATATATTCGCGCCGCGCCTGATTGCAGTTTTTATCGTTCGCGGGCGAACAGCCTTCGAGCGTAAAGTACTTTTGCGGCAAAAGATTAAAAAATTCGCGCACCGTGCGCGGCTGTTTTTGGGCAAAAACCGCCGCCGGCAAAACCAGAATCGCTAAAATTATCAGCAGTTTAAAATTTTTCATCATTTTTTCCTAAATATTCGAAAGCCGAACGCGTCGAGCGCGAGCGCCGGCAAACCGTTTGATCGTTTCTCGATGTTCGGCGTGATTTCTTCGTAAACTCCGCCAGTTTCGACAGAACCGAAAAACGGCGCGCTGGTCATATTGATCGCGACGACGATCTCTTCGCTGCCGGAAGTTCGGCGAAAGGTCAAAACCCGCGCTTCTTCGGAATTTTTGAGCCACGTCAAATCACCGCGCCGGAGCGCCGCCGAATTTTTGCGAAGCTCGATCATTGCTTTGTAAAACTTGGGAAATTCCGGTCGGCGGACTTCCGCCTGCCAGAAGATCGGCATTTTCTCAAAGAGCGCCGGAAAGCCCGATTCGGTCGTGTCGCCCGCCTCCATTCCGTTATAAAACATCGGAATGCCGTCTAATGTAAACGCGAGCGCCTGCGCCGC